>JALRIQ010000357.1 GCA_023277325.1 Bacteroidia bacterium
TACCACGATGCTCGGCACTTCGATATTATGGTCGACCAATTTCACTTGAAAATTGCTGTTATAATGAAGTTTACCGCCTTTATTTTTGACGTTTATAGAAATGGTGCGCTCTCGTTCAACCCCATGAATGTTCAATTTTCCTTTCGCGCTAAGGGTATATTTTCCCTCTTTTAAGAGATCAATATCTTCAACGATGGTACCTGCGAAAGTGGCTTTCGGGTATTTTTCGCTTTCCATATAATTCTCATTGAAATGCTCTTGCATGAGTTTCTTTTCAAACTTGAAGCCATCAATTTGCACAATAAAGGCAAATTCTTTAGTAGCAGGTTTGAGGGCCGCCGCAAAGGCCTTAGTTTCTGCTTCAATATTTTCTACAGGAGTTTCTGAGAAAAAATGAATGGACCCTGACTCGAATACAAATAATTTATCGGCTGTTGTGAGCTGCAAACTTATTCCTGCTGCGAAGAGTATAAAGGTAGCGCTGTAGAGGATTCTTTTCATATCAATAACTAAAAACGCGTGAAACATTAAAGCCAAAGCGGAAAGCGCCATCGGCCCAATTTCTATCATTGGTAGGCACGAACTGTGCCTCGTTTGTGGTAAAGGAGTTCATAAGGAATAGCTGGAATACGTGGCCGCCAGTTTCAATATCGACGCCAACACCGAGGTGATCATAAAACTGATCGCGGTTGGTGATATAATCGCCAATGCGGTAAACATATTCGGCGGTAAGTGCCACCCTTTTGGTTAACTTATATCGCCCGGAAAAACCAAGCGCCATCATGGAGTTCTTATCGTCCGTATTTGGTACCAGGTTTCGGTGAATATGCATCACATCAAGCTGCAACGACAAAGAGCTATTAAACTTTCTGGCTATAAGCAGGTGATTCACATAACTCATGCGGTTCACAAAATTGTCATACCAGCCGTTCACATTTTTTTCATGGGTAACATTCATTTTCCCCATATAGGTCAGGGTAATTGGCATGGAGTTATTATCCGTTTGACGCAGGAGTTTATACTTCACATTTCCCCCTACCAGCTTCCGAAAATTGGTTCTATTGATTCCGATAGAAAACCGATCCGACAGGCTATAATCGAAACTAAGGTCCAGGGCTACGGGACCGTCTAATCCGAAAATCGTTTGGCCTCCTGCTGATTCCGTTGCCGCATCTCCAAAACGGTGAGCAATACGAAACTCCAGGGTGTTTTTTCCCATGATCTCCACGGTTGGCAAACTATGTAAGCGCGTTCCCTTGAATGTAGCGGAAATGTGTTTCACCTCGTTAGAATCCTGTGCATCCAACTCGGCCAATAAATCTTCCTGGGCAGATGCGTTCAAACAACTGATTGCAAGCCCCAGTAATACGAGTGTTTTTTTCATGCTTATTCAGTTTTGCCTTGGTTTATCCAGGCCTTGAACTGTGCAAGTTCACAGTTAGAAACTTGTGGTCCTCCTACCGGCATTTTTTTTCCAGCAGGCAAAGATGGTCCCCAGGCAATGGTTGGATAAACCGCCTCTGCATTGGCAGCAGCATCATTGTAGTTATCCAAAATAATCCCAGCCGAAGCTGTCACAGCGCTATGGCAGTTCAGGCAATTATTTTTTTCAAAGATTGGCGCGATATGTTTGTTATACGTGATACTATTGGTATCGCACGCCACCGTGTCGTTTGGCAGATCAGATTGCTTATTATTTACGCAAGCAAACATGGAGACAACAACACCAATTAATGCTATTCGGGTAAAAATTTTCATAGAAAACAAATTTAGGGTTCAAACTTCGAAATAACATACGTAATCTATACGGAGGACAGATTGGCTTAGCAAATGGTGCTTTGAATTGATGGCGTTCGTCGGAAAGAAAAAGCCTAGTATCATATCTTCTGCATTGCTTAACTTGCGGCCCATGAGCAAGGCGCTCGATAAAATTAAAGAACCCATCTCCGTTGAACTCGGCGTATTCGAAGGGAAATTCCGCGAATCGATGAAGTCGTCGGTATCCCTATTGGATACCATTATGAACTATATCGTAAAGCGAAAAGGAAAGCAGATGCGCCCTATGTTCGTGCTTTTCTCCTCCAAACTCTTTGGGGATATATCCGAGAAATCCTACCGTGGAGCTGCTTTAGTGGAACTTCTTCATACGGCCACACTAGTGCATGATGACGTGGTCGACGGCTCCTATAAACGTCGCGGCTTCTTTAGCATCAATGCCTTATGGAAAAACAAAATCGCCGTATTGGTCGGAGATTATTTGCTATCCAAAGGCCTGCTCCTTTCTCTGGAAAACGATGACTTTTTCGAGCTTAAACTGCTTTCTCAATCTGTTCGTCAGATGAGTGAAGGTGAGCTTCTTCAAATCGAAAAAACACGCGGATTGAATTTTTCTGAAGAGGTGTATTTTGAAATCATTCGCAAAAAAACCGCTTCTCTAATCGCTTCATGCTGCGCCATTGGTGCCTCCTCCTCGCAAAATGCGAGTATGGAACAAATTGAAAAAATGCGCCAATTTGGAGAGTGGGTCGGTATTGCTTTTCAGATTAAAGACGACCTTTTTGATTTTGGTGATGAAGACGTCGGCAAGCCAACAGGCATCGATATCCGGGAGAAAAAACTAACCCTCCCTTTGATCTATGCGCTGAATCAAGCGGATAAGTCAACACGCCGCAAAATGACGCGCATCATCAAAAATGAAAACACCAAAGAAGCAAAAGTTGCTGAGGTGATTGACTTCGTTCGAAAAAGCGGTGGATTACGTTATGCTACCGAAAAAATGGAAGGGTACCGAGAAAAGGCTTTGTCTTTATTGAACGAAATGCCTGATAATTCCTGCAGAAGTTCCTTGGCAGAGCTGGTACACTACGTTACCAACCGCAAGAAATAAACCTACTTTTTACCTTCCTCTTCCTCATGTTGGGCACTGATTTGAAAGCCCAAGGCTTGTTTTGATGTATGGAATCCACTGGAAAAACTGGCCAGGGCCTGCTGTTCCACGCTGATTACGCCCACATGATCAAATGGAGGAACCATCAAATCAAAATTCAAGCAGAAGAGAATTGCTTCTTCAATGATATTGTTGATGTGTTGCTCATTGATGGTCAGGTGCTCAAAATCATTGTACAAGAATCCCAGCGGTCGGCGACCGTCGATAAAAAAGTGACCGTCTTTGTTCACAAAAATTCGCGCAACCAATACACCTAAGTCTTGATACCGTTGATAGTTCAACGAATCGCTCAAGAAATTATAAACCTGAATCAATCCACAGTACTCCCGTGTTTTGTCCTCCTTCACATAACGCATTTTATGGATAAAGTGAGAGGAGTCAAAGTCGAAAATATTGGTATGCATCATCAGCACCAGCGTGTCGCCGGCGAATTGCATATGCGCCTCGAATTTGCCGTTTTCTTTGTATTTAATCTCCAGCTTTTCAGCAAATCCATGCACCTGCTGATGCAAATTGCTCTCATAACCCTGAAGCACCTTTTTGAACTCATTCAGGACTTTCAGGGTCATTTCATAGGCCTGTTGCTTTGCTATGGATTTGGTCTCCAGCAATTCGATTATCTCCTGGATTTTGGTCTTTCCCATATGTCGAAGTTAATATGCCCTGGCGAAAAGTACACGACGGGAGGATGGATTGCCTGTTAAAATGCATTTGCCCGCTTCTTCTTTCGCGTCGAGAGGTATGCAGCGGATAGTAGCTTTGGTGAGCTCTTTGATTTTGTCTTCAGTCTCACCCGTTCCATCCCAGTGGGCGCTGATAAAGCCTCCTTTCGTATCCAAAATTTGTTTGAACTCTTCAAAAGTGTCCGCACGGGTAATTGACTCATCGCGGAAATCGAGTGCCTTTTGATAAATATTCTTTTGGATTTTTTCGAGAAGATGTGCCACCTTATTGTCTAAATCTACCAACTCTAAGATCTCTTTTTCCTTAGTGTCTCTGCGGGCCACTTCGACGGTGCCATTCTCCAAATCACGCGGCCCCATTGCAATACGCACTGGAACTCCCTTTAATTCGTATTCGGCAAACTTCCATCCTGGCTTATAGGTATCTCTGTCGTCGTATTTCACCGAAATGCCTCTTTTCTGCAGTGCCTTTTTAATTTCATTGGCCTTTTCAGAAATGGCTTCAAGCTGTTCTTCATTTTTATAGATAGGCACTATCACCACCTGAATTGGAGCAAGGCTAGGTGGCAGAACCAATCCTTCGTCGTCGCTATGCGCCATAATCAGCGCGCCCATTAATCGGGTTGAAACACCCCATGATGTGGCCCAAACATGTTCTAGGCCTCCCTCTTTGGTAGCGAACTTTACGTCGAAAGCTTTCGCGAAGTTTTGTCCGAGGAAATGACTCGTTCCCATTTGCAAGGCCTTGCCGTCCTGCATCATGCCTTCAATACAGTAGGTATCTATAGCCCCGGCGAAACGTTCATTCTCCGATTTAACTCCCTTAATTACAGGAACTGCCATGATGTTCTCCGCAAAATCTGCGTAGACTTCTAACATTTGTTTGGTTTCTGCAATCGCCTCTGCAGCAGTAGCGTGAGCAGTGTGCCCTTCCTGCCACAAGAACTCGGCAGTGCGCAAGAACAACCGTGTTCGCATTTCCCAGCGCACCACATTCGCCCATTGATTTAATAAGATAGGAAGGTCGCGGTACGATTGAATCCAGTTTTTATAGGTATTCCAGATAATGGTTTCTGAAGTAGGACGAACAATAAGTTCCTCTTCCAACTTCGCTTCTGGATCCACCATTAATTTTCCTTTATTGTTCGGGTCGGATTTTAAACGGTAGTGGGTGACAATGGCACATTCTTTTGCAAATCCCTCTGCATTTTTTTCTT
>JALRIQ010000358.1 GCA_023277325.1 Bacteroidia bacterium
TGTAGGAGATTACCCAAAAGATGGTTTATGGGACCAAATATCATCGAATAAAGATGTTCCTCTTATTGTTAATGCGCTAAATCACCATGGTTTTAAGAAGGAGAACATGCATATCCTTTTGGATAGTTCTGCTACTAAAAATGGGATAATTAATGCATTTCAAAAAATGACCCAGGATGCGCAAAAGGGAGATATATGTGTAATCCATTTTAGTGGGCATGGGCAACAAATGTGGGATAAAAACGGTGACGAACTAGATGGAAAAGATGAGACGATCGTCCCTTTTGATGCACCTAAAGTTTTCGTAAAAAATCAATACGAAGGGGAACGTCATCTTTCTGACGACGAATTAGACCTCCTGGTGAGTGATTTACGTTATAAATTAGGAAAAACAGGAAGTCTTACTATGATTTTTGATGCCTGTCATTCTGGAACTGCCACACGTGGTATGGCTAAATCCAGAGGGACTACCGAATTTATGGGACCTAGTGATTGGGAAGGAAAAGCAGGAAAAGATTTAGGCACCTATGAGTTTAAAGTCAAATCTCGAGGAAGCGGCGATGGTGAAATGGCTCCAATGGTACTTTTTAGTGGAGCAAGTGCTTCCGAGTTAAACTTCGAAACAAGAGATGAACAAGGTAATTGGGTAGGTTCTCTTTCCTATTCGATTAGTAAAGTTTTATTGAATAGCGATAAAAATGCAACCTACCAGGAAGTTTTTGATCAGGTTCGCATAGAAATGAGTGTTATTGCTGCACGACAAAATCCACAAATTGAAGGAGATGTCAATAACACGCTCTTCGGAGGGAATGGAAATGAACGCCAATATTATTTTCTCAATACGACAGTTCTTGATACCAAAACGACCATTGTAAATGCGGGAACACTTTCTGGAATGTTTAATAAGTCTAAAGTGGGTCTTTATCCGATTACGACAAAGAAAACAGAAGGAGTCGAACCCATTGTTACAGGAAGGGTAACAAACGCGAATTTGGTTAATGCTGATATCATTTGGGATAAGGAAATTGACAAAGAAATACTTCGCAAAAATGCTGTATTTATTCTTGAGCAGAATATGGAAGACCTGCATTTGAAGGTAAAGCTGGATATTTTGTCAAGACCGGATTTATTTTCTGCGATTGAAGAGAATATAAAGCAGTACGAAGAGGTGTTGGAAATCAATCAAGAATCACCTGAGGTCATGGTAACTTTTAATTCAAATAAATCCCGGGGAGTTGCGGAAGTTGAAATTATTACCAGCTCAGAATTAGTGATAACCAGAGAGAATGTTGGAGAAAATATAGATTCTCTAGCAGCAGTTCTGACGGGTGAACTCTTGAATTATGCGCAGGCTCAGTTTCTCAGAGAATTGGACACGAAAAATGATGAAATCAAGCTCGAGGTATCGCTTATTCCGATTTTAGAAATAGAACGTGTTGAAACAGGAGAAGGGCGCTATAAACGCGCAATAACAATAGAAAAAGCAAGGGGAGATGTACTTGACATGACTAAAGATGGAATGGTGGAGTTGGATTCTGGTGCCATGTTTAAAATCAGGGTTGTTAACAATGGATCGCGTGTTGCATATTTTACCATCTTAGATATTACACCAACCAATCAAGTAGGTATTGTTATTCCGGGAAAAAACCAAACTCCAGATGAGTTTAAAGTACGCCCTGGCGATACACTGGAATTGAAAAAAATTTATACTATCAAACCGCCTCGGGGAATAGAGAATTTTAAACTCATTGCCACGAAAGAACCAATGGATCTCCGTCAAATAGTAAAAAGCAGAGGGGAAGGAGAAGCATCAAAAGGGCCACTGGAGAAGGTGATTCAAAAAAGCTATGTAACCCGTTCAAGAGGACTGGAAGATGAGGAGGAAGATATTGCTTTACCTCCGGATATAGCAAATATACATACCCTATTATTTCGCATTAAATAAACTTTCAATCAATAATCACTTAAAAAATAGACAAATGAAAAGAGTAATTTTCTTATTCGCCATCGTTCTTGGATTAGGAACCATGTCACAAGCACAAGTTGTTAGCCCAGACCAAGTGGTTGAGCTAAAAGCGACAAAAGTTGAAAAAACACGTGGAGCCAATCCAAACATCAAAAGCAATAAACCTACAGAGGATGTTGTAGAAATAACCAAAACAAGAGGTACTTATATCTGTGATCTGAAATTGGAAAATTGGTCAGACTACTGCATCGATGTTTATGTAGATGGATACTACAAATGTACCATGAGCTCTAAAACGTACATGTATGTTGTTGTTGACTTGGGATACAGTAGTATCTATGGTGAGTCATGTGGTGGAACCATGGAGTGGAAGAGAGATGGAATCAGTTGCTCTGACAGATTCACTTACCGTTTCTACAACTAAGATAGCTGAACCGATGAACTGAAAAGGGGCCTAGGTCCCTTTTTTATGGCTTAAAATGTTGATCCAATCGATACAGAAAGCCGCAAAGCATTACTTGTATTGATGGCAGTATATGTTGATCGTGTGCTGTTCGTCAGGGTATAAGGGGTATAGAAGTTTCTTCCACTTTCCAGAACGGCTGCAAAGTCAGCAAAAAACCCCGCCTTATTGCGGTAGCCGAGTCCGGCGGTATAGCAATTATAAGCCAGGTTAATTCCTCGGTCTACTTCGCGTGATAAGGGCGATCCAAAATAAGCAAATCCAGCACGGAAACGCATCGGACCAGCTAAAATCTCCGACCCAATTTTTAGGTTATACGCATTGTTGAATTTGTTTTCAACCAATCGATTTTGGCTTGTAAAATCATAGTTCGAACTGCTTAGTCGGCCGCCTCTGTAATCGACGTTTTCCAACTCAACAGAAAGAATGCCTGCTTTTGGAAGCATGAAGGAAATCCCACCGCCAATTTTAGAAGGCGTTCGTAGCGAATAGTTGAAATTGGCTGGATCGCTGGAGAAATCGTGTGTGGTATTTGGGTCGAAATTGTGAGAAGACATGCTCCAGGAATACACATCGTTGAGGCTATATCGGGTTCCCGATTGGTAATTTAAACCGGCGCGGAGATTATCGGTAAGGCGAAGTATAGCACCAATATTTACAGATAAGCCGGAACCTTCTGTGCTAAAGCGGCTGGTATAGGTCATGTAGCGGGTATCAGAGAAGAAATTGGCGTTTTCTTCTTTCCAAACAGACTCTTGTTCATAGCGAATCGTACTTAAAGTCACTGTTGCCCCCACATAAAGTCGATGACTAAAATTTAATCCGAAGGCTGCGTTTAAATCATTCTGACGACCGGAATGATTTATCAAACTCCTTTGGCGCATGGTAATACTATCTGGCAAATTGGCAACATAGTCGTTAGAAGGCGTTCGTGCGTCCTCATTAATCAAATAGGTATTCCAGGCAAGTCCTGGTATAGAGTTGATATCATTCCCCAGTGCATTTGGATCCTCACCAAAAGCGCGCTGAGCAAAATAGTCGAGTATGGAACTTGATGAATTATCTCCCTGAAAGGCTACTGTTTGGTTAAAATCATTTTTCCGGTTTAAGCTGAACGCCAGGGTATAACTCACAAGACCCTGCTTAACAGGCTTACCCATTTTCATGTTTAGGGTGGTGAAAGAAGCGCCCAAGTTTGGGATATTAAGTCCATGCTGTGTGCTTTGGCTGGAAGCTCCAAGGTAGGTAGAATTGGTTTTCCAATAGGAGTAGCCCAAGCCAATCAAATAGGTATTGTTGCGAAAAAAGCCAAGTCCGGCAGGATTACTATTGATGGCACTGAGGTCGGCACCAACAATTCCCATCGCTCCACCCATTCCCAGGCTTCGCGGTGTACCTTGTAATTTTTGAAAGCTATAACGAAGAACATCTTCCTCGTTTTGGGCAGAAAGCTGTAAGCACACTCCCGCCATTAGTGCGAAGGTTAAGGTCAGCTTTTTCATTATCTGCGACGTTGAGGAGTGTTATTGTTATTTGGACTTGGTGCTGAAGGTGTTCTTGATGGACTTGGACTTACAGACGGTGTAGGTCTTCTTTCAGGCTCGCGGGTACGCTGTGGCTGTGGAGTAGGTGCTGGCCTACGTTCTGGTTCTCGTGGACGCGGCGGTTGCTGCGGAGTAGGCTGTGGTCTACGCTCTGGTTCCCGGGTACGGGGTGAAGGTTGTTGAGGGCTGGGTCTGTTTTCAGGCTCACGCGTTCTTGGTGGGTCCTGACGTTGAGGTGTATTCGGCGTATTGGGTGCCACGCGGCCATTGCTTCCATCTTGTGGATTTACTCCAGGATTTCCTTGTGCACCTCTTGAAGGGGCGCCAGGATCATTCGAGCTTTGGCGATTGCCAGGTCTGTAAATATGTTTTTCTGGCGTTGTTGGCGTGGTAACCGGTGCTTTTACCCGTCCTGACCCATAGAGGGTTGAAGGAAGAGCGCTGGAGCCCGAATTACGTGGCCCACCTTGGGTGATACCAGGAGAATTATTTCCTAGGCTACCATTACCCCATCCTGGTCCATTATTGTATCCATACCAAGGATAATACGAGTAGCCATATCCCGGATTAAAACAGGCTGGATTATAACCGTATGGATTATAGCCAAACCCCGGGTTATAGCCATATCCCCAACCCCATCCTGGGGAGCAATTGTAGTTAGGAAAAGGACTATATCCGAAAGGAGAATAATAGGGGGTAAACATTCCGCCGTATCCATATGGATTGAAACAGTACATACCTGTACCCCAGCCAAAAGAAGGAGAGTAAAATATCCCAAAATTATTTTGGAAGGCGAAACCATGGTTTGGGCCAAAATTGGTGTACCCGTTGTATGAGTTACCGTAACCTGAATAATAGTTATTGGTTACAGTTTGGTAGCTATTACCAGAATAATTTACGCTCTGTGTAGTGGTATCTGGATAGGAATTGCGGTATGGACTATAGGAATAATGGTCCGCATTCGGATTGGGCGTATTGGTGTTTTGGTCGTATTGAAAGCCGTCTTGTTGTCGTTCTTCAGGAGCTTCAACCTCAACACTTTGAGGAGCATCAGAGAGAGAAAAATAAACATCGTCCACAATGTTGTCCGTTCTTGAGTATTTTTGCGAGGCACAAGAGGCGGCAAACAAGGCGATGCCTGAATAGAGAAAAAACTTTTTCATGGCAATATCCTTTCCGGCTTTTAAAGGAACCACTAAGAAAAATACAACAATTATTCCAAAGCATTTTTAAGATGGACAATAGAAAGGTAAAACGCAGTGATGATTATTCAGAATGGTACAACAATCTGGTTAAGAATGCTGACTTAGCAGAGCATAGCGCCGTTCGCGGTTGCATGGTGATCAAACCATACGGCTATGCGATTTGGGAAAAAATGCAGCAAGAGCTGGACAGGAGATTCAAAGAAACTGGACATAGCAATGCGTATTTCCCCCTTTTTATTCCAAAATCATTCTTGAGTAAGGAGGCTAAACACGTGGAAGGTTTTGCCAAGGAATGCGCTGTGGTTACCCATTACCGATTGAAAACTTCGGATGATGGAAAAGAAGTAATTGTCGATCCAGATGCAAAATTGGAAGAGGAACTTATTGTGCGCCCTA
>JALRIQ010000359.1 GCA_023277325.1 Bacteroidia bacterium
GAGCGGCCCATTAACCGGAGCACATATCCATACAGCGGCACGCGGCAATGATGGACCGGTTAGATTCAATCTTTCAGATGTGTTTGTGAAGAATGCGAACTATGATTTAGCGATGGGAACTATCTATTTGCTCGATGCACAGATTAAAGAGGACCTTAGAAATAACTTGATGTATGTGAATGTGCATACCGACAAGTATCCAAATGGTGAGGCGCGCGGTCAGATCGAAAGAAATTCTCCATGTGCTGATGCACCAGCTCTTCCTTCAGGCATTGCTTCAAGTTTGCGTGAAGACTTTGCAGCCTATCCAAATCCAAGCAGTGGGAAATTATTTATCCAACTTGGAGACGCAGCTCAAGCCAATTATAGGTTGATAGATGCTATGGGTAAAACACTAGGTTCGGGTACCATTCAAAACGGAACATCACTTTCTCTGGAAGGCTTGAATAATGGAATTTATTTCTTGCGTGTCGATATGGATGGAGAAGTACAAACATTAAAAATTCAAAAACAGTAAGTCTAGTTTCTTCTGTCGTAAAGGAGGGCCATTGGCTCTACTTTTTTTGTTTATAAAAAGGCAGCCACGCGCATTAATCCCTGCTTCTTTTGATTTATTTTGCGGCATGCAGATGGATGTGTTTGTGCCTTGTTATGTAGACCAGTTTTATCCGGAAACGGCAAAGAACATGGTACTCATACTTGAACGCCTTGGCTGTAAGGTGCATTATAATACAGAACAGACATGCTGTGGTATGGCTGCCTACAATGCGGGTCATTGGGATCAAGCCAAAGAAGTTGGCGAGAAGTTTATCACCGAATTTTCGAAAGACCGAACGGTTGTTGGAATAGGAGGTGCGTGCACAGGGATGGTCCGCAATGATTTCAGTAAACTTTTCCATAATTCGGTGGTACATAACCAATGTAAGCAGCTTCAGAAAAACCTGATGGAGTTTACGGAGTTTGTTAGCAGCAAGGTGGATGTGGGCGAGATTCAATTTCGTATGGATGCCAAAGTTGCCTGGATGGACGCTTGTCAAGCCAAACGCGAATGCGGAATATTTCAAGCCCCCCGCCAACTGCTCGACCGTATTCAAGGACTAAGCTGGACCGAATTGGGTGAGCAAGAAATATGCTGTGGGTTTGGTGGAAATTATTCGGTACGAAATGAGGAAGAATCCATCGCCTTTGGGAAAAGAAAGCTGGCTTTAGCGGCTGAGCTGGGTATCGATTATTTGGTCACCACAGACAGCAGTTGCCAACTCCATTTGGAATCAATAATAAAAAACAGTTCTTCATCTGTCAAGGTGCTCAATATTATTGATCTCCTGTCAGCAAGTATGCAATAAAATGAGTGAGTTAAACCACTATACCGAAGCACAACTTCGTGCATTTACAGAATCCGTCTTCTTAAAAATTGGTTGTTCTGAACAAGATGCAAAACAGGCCGCTGATGTATTGATTTTGGCAGATATGCGGGGAATTGATTCTCATGGCGTGGCCCGTTTATCAGGATATGTGCGTTTGTGGGAAGCCCAACGGGTAAATAGCAAACCTCAGATGAAGGTGGTTCATGAAACCCCCTCAACCGCAACCCTCGATGCCGATGAAGCTTTGGGCTTGGTTAGCGGTCCGGCTGCCATGCGCATAGCCATGGAAAAAGCGAGAAATGTTGGTTCTGGATGGGTGGCTGTGGAGAATTCGAACCATTTTGGTATTGCCGCTTACCATGCAATGATGGCCTTGGAAGAGGATATGATCGGAATTGCCATGACCAACGCGAGTCCTTTAGTTGCCCCAACACATTCTACAGAGCGGATGCTAGGAACAAATCCCATGTGTTTTGCGTGGCCAGCGCTTAATCACCCTCCTTTTGTCGCTGACCTTGCAACGGCCGCCGCTGCAAATGGAAAACTGGAAATTGCACAACGTAGTGGTAAGAAGATTCCTAATACATGGGTACAAGGAAAAAATGGGGAGATTAGTGAAGATCCAAATGAGCTAAAAAACGGAGGATCATTACTGACATTGGGCTCAACACCTGAAAACGGCAGCCATAAAGGCTATGCACTCTCAGCTGTGGTTGACCTTTTCAGTGGCGTATTGTCGGGCGCTAATTTTGGTCCCTGGGTACCGCCATTTGTGAGTTTCTTGCCTGTTCAACCGAACTTACCTGGTCGCGGATTAGGGCATTTTTTTGGCGTTTTACGCGTTGATGCGTTCCGTCCGAAGGAGGCGTATTTTAATTCGATGGAGCAATGGATTAATCGCTTTAAATCGGCTGCACCAAAAGACAAGACAGAGCCCGTTATTATTCCTGGAGAGCCAGAAGCTGCTTTGTTTGCTGAGCGTGAACGAACTGGCATACCTCTGGTAGCAGCGGTTGAGAAAGACCTTAACGAACTTGCGCAAAAATTCGATTTAAGGCTGTAATTTGGCTGTATGATTCGGGTTCTACGCAAGGGAGAAAGGCATATTCACAAGATCGAACACCTCGAGGAACTTACGCATTTTGAACATATCATTTGGGTCGATCTTCAGGATGCAAGTCCGACACAGGTCGCACAAATTGAGAGTCGCTTCAGCGTGAATTTCATGAGTGAGCAGGAGCAGGCAGAGATTGAAACTTCTTCTCGTTATGTTGAAACCACCGAACGTATTGTTGCCAATTCGAATTTCCTTCAAGCGGAAGGCAAAGAGTATATCAACCATCCTGTAAGTTTTATTCTTAAGGGGCATATCCTGTTTACATACCGTGAAAGCGACTTAAAAACCTTTGCTGATACGGTAAGGAAAATCAAACAGCTTTCTTCCTTTTCACAGAATGGAGCGCAAATTATGCTCACATTATTTGAGTCGCGCATCGATTTGGATGCCGACATGATTGAGCATATCTCTCGTGAAATTGCCAAGTTGAGCAAAGGATTGAGCATTAAAAAACGTGTAGATGAATCTTTGCTTTTGCGGATTTCGGAATTCCAGGAGCTAACGATGGCTCTTCGTGAGAACATCTTTGATAAACAGCGTGTGATTTCCTCGATGTTACGTAGTGATAAATTTGAGAAGCTGGAGCAAGACAAGCTCCGAATTATCATCAAGGACATCAATTCGTTGCTTGAACATACAGCCTTCAATTTTGAACGATTGGAGTATTTGCAGGATACTTTGCTCGGTTTGATCAATATTGAACAAAACAAGATTATCAAAATATTCACCGTTGCCTCGGTAATCTTCATGCCCCCAACTTTAATTGCCTCTATCTATGGCATGAACTTCCGGATTTTACCTGAGTTAAGCTGGGATTTGGGCTACGGATTTGCTTTACTACTGATGGTATTATCCAGCGTAACTACCTTATTTATTTTCCGAAGAAAAGGGTGGCTATAGAAGCGCCGTTTTGTCAAGACACGGTCAAATCCTTGTCATGATTTGGTCATAATGCTGCTTGTGCCTTGTAGGACAATCTAACGCTTTTTAACTTGCTTTCATGTTAGTCAGAACTTTTGGGAGCGCGGTTTATGGAGTTTCTGCCATGACGATAACCGTCGAAGTGAATTGCGGCGATGGTATGGTCGGTTATAATCTGGTTGGATTGCCTGATAATGCTATCAAAGAATCCTATCTCCGTATAGAAACGGCTTTCAAAAACACCGGGCTTGCTTTCCCCCGCAAAAAAGTGGTGGTGAATATGGCACCGGCTGATGTGCGCAAAGAAGGCTCGTCGTATGATTTAACCATAGCGATGGGCATTCTTGCTGCATCGGAGCAAATACCAGAAAGGCAGTTAGAAGAATACCTCATCATGGGAGAAATTTCCTTAGATGGAAGTCTGCAGCCGATGAAAGGAGCACTCCCTATTGCCATCCAAGCCAGAAAAGAAGGTTTTAAGGGGTTTATTCTTCCCGTTCAAAATGCCAAAGAAGCAGCCATTGTGAGTGATTTGGAGGTTTTGGGAGCAGGACATCTGAATGATGTGGTCAATTTTTTTGCAAATGGAATTGAACTTGATCGATTTGAGGTCGATACCCGAAAGCAATTTGAAGATTCCTTCTATGATTTTGAAGAAGATTTCAGCGATGTGCGCGGACAGGAGAACATCAAACGCGCTTTGGAAATTGCTGCAGCTGGCGGTCATAATGTGATTCTGATTGGACCACCTGGAGCGGGGAAAACTATGTTAGCGAAACGACTCCCTTCCATATTGCCACCACTTACTTTACAAGAAGCACTGGAAACAACTAAGATCCACTCCGTGGCTGGAAGGCTGGGTGAGCATGTGGGTTTAATTGCCCGCAGGCCCTTTCGCTCTCCCCATCATACTATCAGCGATGTAGCTTTAGTGGGAGGTGGTGGAAACCCTCAGCCGGGTGAAATATCCCTGGCCCATCACGGTGTGCTTTTTCTAGATGAACTTCCAGAGTTTAAACGTACTGTGCTTGAAGTGATGCGTCAACCCTTGGAAGAACGAAGAGTTACTGTTTCGCGGGCCAAATTATCGGTTGACTATCCAGCGAGTTTTATGCTTGTGGCGAGTATGAATCCTTGTCCT
>JALRIQ010000360.1 GCA_023277325.1 Bacteroidia bacterium
GGTGCGCACAGTCAGCGAAGGCACATAAACGCAGAAAGGCGCTCAGTTGTGCGGACAATTTCCACCATAGCCGTCACCCTGAGTGTAGCGAAGCGGAACCGAAGGGTAAAGCCTGGGTCTGCAGTTGGGGTAGGCTGTCCCTCGATTACGCGTAAAGTACACGGTAAAAATAAATCTCGAGATGCTCCACTAAGCCTTCGCTAAACGCTATGGCTTACGGAGTCGGGATGACGCCATTCCTGCTTACTCCGAAATGTTGCGGAAGTACTCGCGGATTTTCTCTTTGTAATACGGACGAAGTTCAGGAGGAAGGGTTTTGAGCAATTCGTTCTCACGCTCCTTTTGCTTGAGGTACTCTTCCAATTCAGGAGGAAGTGGGCGCTCATTCTGCTTCCCTTCTTTCGATTCTCTTTTATTGTCCTGTTCACGCTGTTTTTCTGCACGTTCGTGCTCCAACATACGGGTCTCAATCTCCTGCTGGCGTTTGAGTGTTTCCAGGTTTAATTTTTTATTGACGAGGTCTTTTTCCAGTTTCTCCATCTCATCGATGGTTTTCTGCAATTCACCGGCTTCCTTACCATTGCCTTCCTCTTGCATCTGCTTTTTCATGGCTTGAAGCATACGACGAATCATCTCCTGCTTAGCCGCCATCTGTGCCCATTCTTTGCTGCCTGGTTGGGTTCCGCCTTCTTGCTGCCCTTTCATCTTCTTCAATTCCTTACCGAGCTGCTCCTGCATCTCCTTCATCTTCTTGGAATCTCCCTTCTTGGGCTTCGACTTTTTCGAACTCGATCCGCCACTTCCCGACATATTCATCATGTCTTCCTGCATGTTTTTCAGGATTTCAGAAAGCATAACGGCCAGATTATTCATGCTCGTCATGGTATACTGCTGCGTTACCGTTGCATTTCGGGTTTCGCGCGCTGCCAAAAGGCGCAAAGATTTATTCAGGTTATCATTGATCAAGCCCATCTCCTTATTGATGTAGGACTTGAGCACTAAGGCCCTTTTGCTCAATGCTAAGAGACTATCTTCCACAATACGTGCATCGTCCCTCAATTTTTTCTGGCGTTGAACGAGCTCTACGTATTTCGGATTATAACCGCTGGTATTGGCCAATTCATCCATCAACTCTTCCTGATCGAATGAAAGTTGAATCAGATTCTCAAGGATTCCACGCAGGGTTTCGTAATCCTCCATGGTTTGTTCCATCTCCATCGCCTGCATTTCCTGACCCATTTTTTTGGCCAGTTCCTTCATCTTCTTGGCGGCATCTTTCTGCTTCTTAGCCGCTTCTTTCTTCTTGTTTTCTCCCAGCTTGTCAGACCCCTGATCCATCTCCTGCTGGATATCATCCATCTCCTCCTCGGGATTATCAAAGTCCATGGGTTCCTCGAGTTCCTGGTTCAGGCTGTCGAGCTTATCCATATCCTTTTGCAGCTCTTCGAAAGCTTTATTCAAAGAATCCTGTTTCTCTTTCAGCTTCTCTGGCGACTCCTGCCCTTTCTCGGTTTCTTCAGCGAGCTTTTCTTGTTCTTCTGCTAATTTCTCAAGTTTCTCAACCCCCTGATCCATTTGCTTTTCCACCTCAAAACGCTTGTACATTTCGAGCATGCGGTCGAGTTGCTTGTCGAGTTCCTTCTCACTCAACTCCATTTTCTCCAGCTCCTCTTTCAACAGGTCTTTATTATCCTGTTCCATCAGGCGCTGCATTTCCTCCATCATCTGCTGGAGTTCATCTGAAAATAGTTCGTCAAACAGTTTCTCCAGCTCTTGTTGTTTTTCCAAAAGTTGCTCTTGCAAAGGATTGAACTCATTTTCCATTTTATTGGTGCGTTCATTCTCCTTTTTCAGCTCCTCTATTTGCTTGCGCAGCTCCTCCTGTTTCTTCAGGAGCTCTTCCAATTCCTTTTGATCCTCCCAGTTAAGGGTTTTCTTCTCCAGCATTTTCCGTTGGAGTTTCTGAATATCCTTGGCCAGCTTCTTCGTTTCCTTTAAAGCATCCTCAAGTTCCTTTTTAATATTCTCCGTCTTCTTCTCTACCTCTTCCTCAATCTCCTTGGCGGAGGCTATTTCATAGATTTTTGTCTGAGAGATGGCTCTTTTAGGACCATGAATTCCATCGTTGTCAAATACCTCAAAATAATACTCGAGCTTATCACCAGGTGCAAGACCCAATTCCGCCAGATTCCATACATGATAGAATTGTTGGGCATTTCTTCCTTTGCTCAGCGGCAAATTCAACTGATCTCCCCGTCCAACTTTTTTACTATCGTCTGATTTCACAAAACGGTACACGAATCGCAGAGCGCTAAATCCGTAATCGTCGTTGATCTCTCCCACAAAATAGTTCACCCGATTGAGCATACTATCCTCTTTCTCTTCCACTTGAATAATTGGAAAAGCATCGGGATTTGCTATGATGGTGTAAGGGATTGAATCGTTTGCGCTTTCTTCATTGCGCCCTAAGCCTACGTGATAGGGTGTGCTTTTATAGATGTTTTTGTGCGCAGAATATTTCCCCTGTTTCTTCTCCTCTAAAGCAAAATGCCCTTCGTCTTGAAAACTCAGCCATACATTATCTGTATTCTTGGCGCTTATCTCCCAGGTAACTTTTGTTCCCTCTGGAATACTCAGGTCGCCAGTATTCACTAATGTTTCACTCTCTTTTCCGGTATAGTTCGGATAATCGAGGCGAATGGAAATACCTGCCATAAGCGGCTTTGCAATGACTTTAAATGCGTATTCTTTGGAATTAAATCCGTCCGCATCGAACGAGAAATCAAAATCCTTTTGAACATTTTTAATGGTAAAAACCTGCTTGCCTTCGCTATTCTTGACCATTTTATAGCGCTTGCCATCTGCGGTAAGAAATACTTCTTTCGGAATTTCATCTCCCTTTAGATCCAGCACTAAATCGACAGATTCATTTTGCGTCGCTTCCAGTTTTTCATTCTCTAAAATGAATTGAAATGGAGCTTCAGGAACAAACTCTTTGTTGTATTGCACCAAGCGAAGTGTTCCCTCTTGCATGATACGGGCATTGATAAAAAAGAGGGCCACCCCGACCAAAACCGGAATCAACAGGTATTTTAGGTATTTACTGTTCTGACGAAAATCAACTGCCTGAACGAAAGGCACTGGCTTCAACTCTTCGCTGCGTTGATGGATACTGGCCTCAATCAAAGCCGCACTTGATGGGTCTAAACTCGCCTGATGACGAAGCTGTAAAGTATTGAGGAGTTTATCCTTGACCTCACCGAAATGATCCCCAATAATCCGACTTGCCTGTTCATGATTGATGTGCTTGCCGATGCGAAATAGGGCTGCAAGGGGAATCACCACAAAACGACCAAAAACGATGGCCATCAATACCAAGGAAAAGAAAAATAGAAATGCGCGTACCGGTGTATCGAAACGACCGTAATATTCCAAGACGGTAACCGCCAAATAATCTACCAGGGCAATGCCAATAAAGTAGATAACACCCTTAATTATCAGGTTCTTATAATACTTCCTGATAAAGGCATCGAGCTTCTGAAGAAGGATGTCGTAGTTATTGGCGGACATGGATGCGCTAAATTATTCAAATATTAGTCCGAATTGCCTATCAAACGACGATTGTTTGAAGGAAATTGTTCCTTGTCGAACCGACTGAGCGACAATTCGACTTATCGACGGGTTGACATGTAGACGAAGAGAGGGGAAGAAAGCACTTCGCGCGCGATGCTTCTTGGTTTCAAACGCATTGGAAGAGTCGGCGAAATGAAATCAGACCTATTTGATTCCTGCTTCTCCGAGCATTTTATCTAAGGTCGCGGAGAAACGCGCAGGATCTTCATAACCCGGATTGATAAAGAGCTTGTTGTTTTGTGGCAGAATAAAATAGGTGGTAGGATAACCCGTGCGGTATTCCTTCGATAACATGGCGTGTAGCTCTCTGCCGGTATAGGAGGTGCTATCGATATAATAGGTTTTGTCCAGCTCAGGGTTGAACTTGATGGCGACAAAATTCTTATTGATTTTTTTGATGATTTCAGGATCTGAATAGGTGTCCTTATCCATCTTCTTGCACCAGCCACACCAGTCGGTATAGGCATCAACCAAAATAATTTTGTTCTCAGCTATACCTCGCTTATACCCGGTATTCCAATCTTCCCACTTTAGCGTAACATCTTGGGCCATCTCAAAACTTTGAGACACAAAAACCAAGGCCAGGCTAAATCCGATGTAAAGCAGCTTCTTCATACTTGCACCCTCCTCGATTCAAAAATTGTTCCAAGAGGGGACAGTTTATTCGCTTAGCTTAATCCTCCCCAAAAACTTCGTCCAGCGTCAGTACCTCTACCTTGCCCAATTTCTTGAGGTCCCTATTGCTGATGCGGTCTTTAGAACCCAGTACACAGTAGTAAAATTCTTGTGAACCAAAATAGGTTTGTTGGAATTCCGCTACCATCGCCATATTGATTCCGTCGAGTTGTTCGTAGATTTTTTGATTGATATCATAATCACGGCCCATGCGCTTATTGCTCAAATAGGTAAAGAAGATATCCTCTTCCAAAACCCTTCTTGTTTCAAGGTTCTGTTTCAGCGAGTTCTTGGCTTTACGGATGGCAAGCTCATCACTTGGTGGCGTATTAAACAGTTTCACCATGGCTGGAACTGCATCCATCATTTTATCGCTTTGTGTTCCGATATAGGCCATGATATAATTCGGGTCTCCCGGACGACTTGCCAGATTAAAGCGTGCATAGGTGCTGTATGCCAACGCTTTCGACTCCCGAAGTTCCTGGAATACAACTGTTCCCATCCCTCCATCGAAATACTCATTAAACAGGTTGGCAACAGGTTGTAGCTCTTCTTTGTAATCTCCGCAATTGCGCATCCAAAGCACTTCTGCCTGAACCATATCGAAATCGATAAAATACACTTGGTCTTTGCGTGGCGCTTTATTGAAGGTGAAATTTTTGGCTTCTGGATAGGCTTTTCTTTCTGCAATCACTTTATGCTTGGCATCAATCTTTGGTGTAATCTCCTCCAAAGTTTTTGGCCCAAAGTAGAACACATAATGTTCGTAGTCGAGAAGGCCGTGAATCATGCCTGTAAGGTCTGCCGCCTTTAAATTCAATAATTCATCCTTTTTCAGGCGGTAGGTATATGGATTATCCTCTCCATACATGGCATAGTTCATCATCGCACCAAAAAGAATGCTGCGTTTGTTCTTCTTAGCATCCGCTCTCCCTTTGAGGGTGCGTGCCACAAGTGCATCCAAAGCTTCCTGATCAGGTTTAGCATTATGCAGCAGGTGCTCGAACAGTTCCAGGGAAGCATCGAAGTTCTTCTGAAGTCCATTGAGGTAAACATAAATTCTATCTGAACCGCTCACCACACCAAAATCGGCTGCCAGCTCATAGAAGCGTTTATTGATTTCCTCAACGCCATATTTATCCGTGCCGAGGTAAGGAAGTAACTCGATAGCAAAAGCCGTTTTGAGGTCATTCAATCGACCCATTTCAAGCACATAATAGAGGCTAAAGAGTTCACTATCCTGATTTTCTACGTAAAATAGATCCAAACCAGAAGCAGTTTTAGCCTTTTTCAGGTCTTTCTCAAAATTAACAAACTGCGGTTCGATGGACTCCACATTTTGATAAGCATGCTCCTTCAACCAGGTTGATTCCTTGCCTTTATTCAATTCAATCGGTTTGATCTTTGGCTTGGCAATCTTTTGGATGGTGGTATCCTCTCCTTCTCTCTTAAAGATGGTAATTGGATTTTTGTACCAGGTATTGGCAAATGCTACCAGTTCTTCTTTTTTAATGGTTTTATAGGCATTGATGATTTCCTGGTAATCTTTCCAGCTAAAATCGCGGATGAATGCCTCAGCCAAGATATCACAGCGAGAATAGTTGTTTTGATAATCACGCATCAGCTCAAGCTCTTTATTATCGATAATTGCCTGAAGCAGGGTGGTATCGAATTCGCCTTTTTTAATTTTTTCAATCTCAGCAAATATCAGTTGCTGAACCTCTTCAGGAGACTGGTTCTCGCGAGGTACACCAACAAAAATATGGGAGCCTGCATCATTGAGCGCATAGGTAAAACTCGAAGCACCCTGAACTTTTTGGGCAAGGTTGAGGTTCACATCCATCAAACCTGCCTTTCCATTATAAAGCAGACTATTGATAAGTTCCACATAAGCCGTTGCTTTCTCCTTACCAGATGGCATTGGGTATCCGAACATCACATAGGCTGGGTTCGGGCCAAAAACCTCTGCTGACTCAAATGGCTTTCTATCGAGCTGTGGCCAGGTAATTTCTTTTGGGCGAGGCAAATTGATCATTCTGCTGAAATGCGCATCGATAACCTGAATAACGGAATCGGGATCAAAATCACCACTCATCACCAAAGCCATATTTGCAGGCACATAATAGGTGCGGTAGTATTGTTCGATTGCTTTTAAGGATGGATTCTTCAAGTGTTCTACCGTTCCGATGGTAGTCTGCATTCCGTAAGGATGTCCGAAGAACAATCCGTAGAATAATTTTTCAAAGGCTTTGCTGTCGTCGCTATCCAGGCTTCGGTTTTTCTCCTCATAAACCGCTTCCAATTCGGTATGGAAAAGGCGGAATACAGGACCACGGAAACGTTCCGCCTCGATCTCTATCCATTTATAGATTTGGTTCGTTGGGATATCATTGATGTATACGGTTTCATCATTGGAGGTATAGGCATTCACCCCATTCACCCCCATGATCTGCATCATCTTATCATATTCATTAGCGATGGCTGTTTGAGAAGCCAGGTATGACAAAGAATCAATGCGGTAATAAAGAAGAGCACGTTGGGCTGAATCTGAAATTTTCTTTCTCAGTTCAAAGAGGTTTTCAATTTGCTCGAGATAAGGTTTTTCGAATTTGTAATTTTTTGTTCCAAAGTTCTCTGTGCCTTTAAAGAGCATATGTTCCAGGTAATGGGCCAAACCTGTATTGTCGGCTGGATCATTGCGACTACCTGTTCGAACAACGACCATGGCCTGAACTCGTGGCGTTCTGCTATTTGGTGAAAGGTAAACCGTAAAGCCATTCCTAAGCGTAT
>JALRIQ010000361.1 GCA_023277325.1 Bacteroidia bacterium
CCAAGCGAGGGCTAGGCCCAATTCTTTTTCGGCAGAGAGTCCGGCATTCCCAAATACTGCAGCATCAATGATGATGTTTCGGTATGCCGGCAATAAGCCTCCAATCAGCTTTGCCTGATTTTTTATTTGTGTGAGGGTATCCGCCAATTCTGAGGCAGAATTACATCCACTTAAATCTTCATGAATCGCCCCTTTACAGCTTATTGGTTCAAATCCGGCGAGTTGTTGGTATTGATTTAAGGCCTTGGCAAATTCACCATGTTCTTGAACAGGAAGGATAAAGCTCGTCTCGATATAAGGCAAACCGACCTCTTTGAGCAGGTTGGGTAATTGAGCCAAATCTGGATGATTCCAAACAAAACATAAAGCACTTGCACCGGCGTTAAGTGCGGCCAATGCCAGTTTATTTGCTTTTGCTACATCCTCAACTTCAATGCGTTCATAAATGCTCCATTCTTCCGATTCCCTGCCAAAAACTACAGGATATCTTCTTTGGAGTTCTTCCGCACTGTAATAAGGCTTCATAGAAAGTACGGTGGAGGAAGTCCAGTTCAGGCTTTCCAAGGGCTTTCCTTTTAGTTCTTTGGTCGCTCTCTCCGACCATTCGGAATAGGTATCGTTTTCGTAGGTACTGCTCAAAACCTGCTTTGCTTAGTCGAAGATCAATTTAAACTCTTTTTTAAGGAAGTCAATGGCCTTATCCGTTGGAACCTCCTCATTGCGAATCATGGTATCCAAAATTGCTCTGCTCAAGTCAACGCCAGATGCGTCTGGACCCAGTTCTGCATAACATTGATTGATAATCATAATCAATTGATCCTTTACAATGCGGATAAGCTTCCAGGATTGCGGAGAAATGTAAAGTTGTTGCGCCACATTATGACTAAACTCTTCTTTAATGGTATGATTCAGCTGGTTTTTCAATTGACCGGCCGACATGTCTGCTGCGGTAAGACGCACTACCAATTCGCTTGGATTGATGCGCTCCAGGTAAAGAATCATGCGCTCGTAGGCTTGCATCTTCACCGGGGTAATTTGTACGGCACTGTCGCGCTTCGAGTCGAGCAAACGTTTTTGGTAGTCGTTGTCTAAATACTGCTTAAGTACATAGTAGGTAACCAGAAATACCGCCAATGCGGGTAAGGTTAGCTTAAAAATCTCCAGTACAAAACTCATCCAATCCATAAAATCTCTGTTTATCGTGAAAATATCGCTTCTGCAAATGAACAAAAAGACGGGCGATTAATGTTTAAATTTGCAGCATAATGTCAGTTCCAATTCAATTTACCCCTCGCGCCCTCGATCAAATCCGCAAATTACGGACATCCATGAACTTGAACGATGAAACGTACTTGCGTATTGGCGTAAAAGGAGGAAAAGGATGTATGGTAATTGAAAAACTGCTTGGCTTCGACCAAAAAACCGAGAACGACGAAGTGTTTCAGGTAGAAGACATCAAGTTTGTTATCCGCAAAGGCGAGAGCTTGTATGTGGCCGGCATGGAGGTAGACTACCTCGAAGAAGGAAACAGCCGGGGTTTCTTATTTAAATAGGCGCGGTTTCTCCTTCCCCGTCCGCCATAGCCGACGTAGGAGGCGACGGCGGAACTCGTCACCCCTCAGCCCCTCACCAGCGACGGCCGTTACCCCTAACCTAGCGCCGGGGCTCTCCTACAAAACTAAAATTGAACCCTAACGTGCAGAGAGCCCATTCACCGATAAATTTAACGCAATCAGCGAAAGGGGAATAAAATACCCATCAATTGATTTAGCATTGTAAGGTGAAACTCCGCGAACAGATTTTAATCGCTTTAGATTCCATTCGGGCCAATCTGGTTCGTTCTATCATCACCAGTCTGATTATCGCCCTGGGCATTGTGGCTTTGGTGGGTGTATTGACTTCTGTTGATGGAATTAAAAGCTCGATCAATCAAAAGTTCTCGGAGATAGGTGCCAATTCATTCACCATTATGGACCGCCAAGGTACCGCTCGTTTTGGAGGGGGAAATCGCCGGCAGAAAATTGAGTACACCCCTATTTTATATCGCGAAGCGACTGAATTTAAGCAGCAGTTTAAGTTTCCTTCCTTGGTAAGTATCTATGCCGACGCTTCTAGCGCTTCTACAGTAAAGTTTGAATCCAACAAAACTGACCCGAATGTTTCCGTGATTGGAATCGACGAGAATTATATGGATGTGGCAGGTTACACCATTGAAAAAGGAAGGAATTTCAGTATTAGTGATATACGACTCAATAATAATTTTGTCATTATTGGGAGCGACGTAGCGCTGCGCCTTTTCAGAAACACCAATGCCATTGGTCAGAATGTGTTGGTGGGTTCGGCCGCATATCGGGTTATTGGGGTGATGAAGGAAAAAGGCAGCTCCATAGGTTCGGGAACAGACCGCATGGTATGTATTCCAGTTTCTGTTGCCAAGGAAAAATACCTCAAATCCAGAACTTCCTATTCCATTAATGTGGGGGTTAGCTCGCCAGATATGTTGGAATCCGCCATTGGTGAGGCCACTTCATTGATGCGCCGCATACGCAAGCAAGGTACCAGAGAGCTCGATAACTTCGATGTGGTAAAAAGCGATACCCTCGCTAATAACCTGATAGATAACTTACGTTTCTTAACCATTGCTGCCACTGTAATTGCCTTTATCACCTTAGTGGGTGCGGCAATTGGCCTTTTGAATATCATGCTGGTTTCGGTAACAGAGCGTACGCGCGAAATCGGAACGCGAAAAGCACTCGGCGCCACGCCAAAAGTTATCATGTACCAGTTTCTCATTGAAGCGATTCTCATTTGCCAAGTCGGTGGAATCCTTGGAATCATCGGAGGAATCCTCGCTGGCAACGCTGTTTCTAATGCTGTAGGTGGTGGATTCATCATCCCCTGGGCATGGATGCTCTTGGGCGTAACAGTCTGCTTTATCGTAGGTGTTGCTGCGGGCTTCTATCCTGCGAGGAAAGCCGCTAAGCTGGATCCGATTGAGAGTTTGAGGTTTGAGTAAGGCAAATCTAAAAAGTCAACGTTGAGCCCTTGCCCTTCGCCCTTCGGCAAGCTCAGGATGACGCTCGGGGTGACGGGCTAAGGTAATGGAGATATTAAACCCGCTTAAAAAACCATTGCACCTTTGCATTAACCAACATGTCCCGTGCTTCGTTGATTAATTTCACTTCGGTTTCGAGGCTCACTCGTCCGCTAGATTTATAGGTAGCGATGATGGCATTTGCCTCGCTGAGTAAAGCCACTTTTGAATAGATCCGACCATGGCCAGGCTTACTGAACTTGATATCCACATGACGAATCACGGGAATGAGTCCTGCTTCGATTTCGCCAAAAATGCTTTGCAGGTAGTGAGCGCTGCTGGTTTCTACAATGCCAAAAAGTACCGCAGCATGAAGTTGTCCGAGGTGATTGAGAAGTGCGGGAGACTCATCCAAAAAAAGGACATAACCTGAATCTGTGTCGGCTTCTTTTAGCCCGATATGATTGCTGAGCGGAATGTCCGTAAACTTCATGGAGGGGAGGCAACTAATAATCAAGCTCCAATCCGAGGTCGCGCATGAACTCAGGGAGTTTGGGGTTTTTCTCTACCAGGTGGTTGAGCTTGTCTTCGTAGGTATACGGATTACTCGATTCTTTTTCAATTTTCCCTACCTCCACATATACGCCATCAACCTCTGTTTCCAAACGACTATTCAGATAAGCTACGAGTTCTGTTTTTACCTCGGTGATATAATCAGCCACATGCCTGGAGGCCACCATGGCGCGAACCTGACGGTTATCAAGACGAAGCTCGGCCTTCCGCATTCCGGTAGCAAGACTCATCTTCTTCTGTTTTTCCATACCATCTGCAAATTCAAACCAGATACTTGCGGCTTTTTCCGCGGTTAAGGGAACACGCGCAATTCCTTGCACATCCGGCGCACTGACTGCATTCGGACTCATATCTTCCTTTCTGCTTTCGACCTTGGTTACCCCTGGGGTGAAGCTGAGGTTTATGCTTGGAATGGATGATTTAGGAGTGTTTGGAATTTTCTTCTCCTGCCTTTCCGCTTCAGGAGATGCTTTTTCTTCGTGTTTTGAAGTCGTTAAAACAGGTGTTTCTTCCTTCGTTTTCTCCTCTGGTTTTATCGGAGCTTTGGCGTCTTCCTTAGTTACTGAAGTTTTTTTTTCAATGGGAGCCGTCGTTACAGGCTGCTGCGCCAATTGGATGGCTCTACCAAGATTCGCAAGTTTGAGCAATGCGAGCTCTACATGCAAACGCGGATTTCTGGCCGATTTATACGAAGCATCATAACCGCTGGCAATTTGCAGGGCATTGAATAAGAAGGAGCTTGGTATCTGTGCACTTTGGGTGGCATAGCGTTGCGCTGCAGATTCAGCAACTTCCAGTAAAGCTTGTGTTTTCTGATCCTGACAAACCAAAAGGTTACGCAGATGATCGCATAATCCTCCCAGGAAAAGATGCGGGTCGAAGCCTTTTTCCAGCACATCATCCATCAATAATAAAAGTCCGGAAGCATCCTCAGCCATTACCAAATCCATAGTGCGGAAATAGTAATCGTAATCGAGAATATTCAGGTTTTTAATGACGGCATCATAGCTTAATGTTTCTCCAGAGAAACTCACCATTTGGTCGAAGATGGAAAGCGCATCGCGTAAAGCACCGTCTGCTTTTTCAGCAATGATATGAAGCGCGTCCTGTTCAGCCTTAACACTTTCCTTGTTAGCAATTCCTTGCAGGTGAGCAACCATAGAAGCAATGGTTATGCGGTTGAAGTCAAAAATCTGACAACGACTTAAGATGGTCGGTAAGATTTTATGACGTTCGGTAGTTGCCAGGATAAAAATGGCATAGGAAGGTGGCTCTTCCAGGGTTTTCAAAAAGGCGTTAAATGCCTGATTGGAGAGCATATGCACCTCATCTATAATATAGATTTTGTATTTAGATCCCTGCGGAGCATACCGCACCTGATCAACCAAAGCACGAATATCTTCTACCGAGTTATTCGAAGCTGCATCCAGTTCATAAATATTAAAGGAAGCATTTTGGTTGAATGAAACACAAGATTGGCATTCATTACAAGGTTCTACCTTTTCACTGAGATTGGTACAATTGATGGTTTTTGCCAGGATACGTGCACAGGTTGTTTTTCCCACACCACGAGGTCCGCAGAACAAAAAGGCCTGAGCCAAATGGTTATTGCGAATGGCGTTTTTGAGCGTTTGGGTAACATGTTCCTGTCCCACCACACTTTCGAAGGTGCCTGGGCGGTATTTTCTGGCCGAAACGATAAATTGCTCCATAATTGTACAGGCCTCAAATATACCGCATGGAAGGAGAAAACCCGACAGTGTGGATATTTCTAAACGACGATTTATCGACAGGTCGACTTATCGATGAGTCGACAGGTCGTTGAACTGCTTGGATATTGATATTACTCTTCATATATTTGCAGCCCTTTTAAGGAAAAAACTGATTTATGGAAATGAAAAACTATGAATCTGTAATCGTATTAACACCCGTACTTTCTGATGATCAGTTGAAAGAAACTGTAAAAAAATTCAGAGAGTTGATTACAGAGCACGGTGGAGAAATCATCCACGAAGACAACTGGGGGCTTACTAAGCTCGCCTACCCTATCCAGAAAAAATCTACTGGATTCTATCACATTTTTGAATACAAAGCTCCAGGAACTATCGTAGCTCCATTGGAATTGGCTTTGAAACGTGACGAGCGCATCATGCGTTTCTTGACAGTATCTCTCGACAAACATGGCGTGATTTACAACCAACGTAAAAGAAATGGTGAATTCAAACAAGCAAGCAAAGGTGCTTCAGCAGCAACTGCAGTAGCTCCAGGTACCAAAGTAACAATCGAAGAGGAGGAGAACAATGGCTAAACGTAATAAAAGAGGTAACTTCCTTTTTAACACCACTCCTACTGGTGTTTCGACAAAAAAATACTGCCGTTTCAAAAAGAACGGTATCAAGTATATTGACTACAAAGACCCTGATTTTCTTTTGAAGTTTTTGAACGAACAAGGAAAATTGCTTCCACGTCGTATTACTGGAACTTCTTTGAAATATCAACGTAAAGTAGCTCAAGCTGTGAAAAGAGGTCGTCATGTTGCGATCCTTCCATACGTAGCTGACTCACTAAAATAAGGAGGAAGAGAGATGAAAGTTATTTTGAAACAAGACGTTAAAGCGCTTGGATACAAAGATGATGTGGTAGCTGTGAAAAATGGTTACGCAAACAATTTCTTGATTCCAAAAGGAATGGCAATGGTTGCTAGCGAAAGCAACATGAAAGTTTTGGCGGAAAACCTTCGTCAGGCTGCATTCAAACAAGAGAAAATCAAACAAGATGCCGACAAAATTGCTGGTAAATTGAACGATTTCAACTTGAAATTAGGAGCAAAAGCGGGTGCCAACGATAAAATCTTTGGTTCTATCACTTCACTTCAAATTTCTCAAGCTTTGAAAAATGAAGGTTTCGAGGTTGACCGTCGTAAGATCGTTTTAGATCAAGACATCAAGACTTTGGGAACTTATACTGCTACCATTAACCTACACCGTGAAGTTTCTGTAACGGTGAACTTGGAAATCGTAGCGGAATAATCACAAATTCATAGTGCTACTAAGCCCTGATATTCGACGGAGTATCAGGGTTTTTTTGTGCTTTTTATAGACAGCCAGACTGCAAGATTGAAAGACAGCCAGACAAGCTTGAGAGGTTCTAAAGTCCATCGTGGATATGCAAATTTTCCGCAGAACTGGTGCTGGGTTAGAGGTTTTGGGTTAGAGCAAAAGAAAACGCTACCCAAACCTGTAGCGTGTCATCCTGACCGCGTGCGCCGGAGCTGTTTAGCGAAGGCGTAGCGAGGCTTTTCGCCGAGTCGAAGGGCCTTTTTCCCAATGTGACTTGAGTTACAAGACACCCC
>JALRIQ010000362.1 GCA_023277325.1 Bacteroidia bacterium
AACTTTTCTAACTCCTTGTTACCAAAATAATTGGTAGTCGAACCTGTTGCTAAAACCAGCATATCGTAATAGAATTCACCTACATTGGTCTCAAGGAATTTCTTCTCTGTATTGATAGAAGATACCTCGGCCATGCGGTAAGCCACATTCGGCATCGGCCCGATTACTTTGCGCAATGGATAGGCAATGGAATCTGAGCCTAATCCACCTGTAGCAACCTGGTACAATAAAGGCTGAAAGGTGTGGTAGTTGTGCCGGTCAATCAAGTAGACAAGCACCGGTTTATGGCTTAGTTTCTTTGCCAGTTCTAAACCGGCGAAACCGCCTCCCACTATGACAATTTTGGGATAATGAAGGTCCTGGAATTTTTCCGACATCCGTATTCAGCTGCAAAGGTCAATAAATTATTGCTTATCCGCTGAACTCGGACGAATTATTTTGAGAAGCGAAGCAGATTATTGTCGCGATCCACATCGGCAAGCCAATGCATCGGGTCAATTTCTATCTCCACCACTTTTTTACCGAAATCATATGTGAAAGTATAAGTAGCATCTACCCATCTCCAATCTGGAAGTTTCATCACATTCTCGGTTCCGAAATCCTTCTGTCCTCGCATCAATGACTGTGCGATATATACCGTTTGTGAAGTACCGTCCTCAAATGTCAACTTGATTTCAAGCGGCATTGGAATTCGGCCTTCATTTTCCAAAACCAACTGAAGGCTATTCCCATCTCTTGTGGCGGATTGAATGCCATAATCGATGGTATGTGTCGTTTGAATCCATTGTTCAAAATACCAGTCGAGTTCCATACCGCTATTTAGCTCGAAGATTATTTTCAAATCATCTGCTTTTGGGTGTTTGAATTTCCATGCATTGTAAAAATCAAGCATCGACTTTCTGAACAAGCTATCCCCAACGATATAACGCAATTGTGAAAGGAAGACAGATCCCTTACTGTATGCTCCAATGCCATATCCTTTATTCAGATCAAACCAATCGGCATGCGTGGTTAAGGGTTGTTCATCCGGAGTTCCTGCGATAGACAGGTAGTCCGGATAGGAACTATAAAAAGCTGTTTTTGCTGTTGATGGAAATAGCTTTGCCATGACCACATCGCTGCTGTAGGTGGTAAAACCTTCATCCATCCAGTAATAACGACTCTCATCAAAAGCCAAAATTCCCTGGAACCAGGAATGATTCATTTCATGCACAGATACACCCACCAATGAACCGAGGTTTCTTCTTCCCGTAATCAAGGTAATCATTGGGTATTCCATGCCCCCATCACCACCTTGGATATAGGTGTATTGAGGAAAAGGGTATTCGCCAAACTCCTTATTCATGATAGAAAAACTCTGCTTCATGAAGTCGCCTAGTGAAGGCCAGGTTTCGCTCGTAATGCTATCAGGTTGGTAAATCATATGAAGAACTACCCCATTCTCAGCCTCAGAACTCAGGTGAACAAAATCCGGATCAGCAGCCCATGCAAAATCGTGCACGTTCTCGGCTTTGAATTTCCAGGTAAGCCGAGCACCTTCTTTGCGTTTCACTTTGCTTCCGTCTTTTTCATAGCCTTTCCCAATCTCTTTAGGATTCTGAAGCACCCCCGTTCCTCCTAAAAGGTAGCTTGAGTCGATGGTGATATTCACTTCGAAATTTCCCCAAACGCCATGAAACTCTCTTCCAATATACGGGTCTGTATGCCAGCCGTCTTTATCGAATTCTGCCATTTTAGGGTACCATTGGGTCATCGAAAAACGAATTCCTTCGGCGTTATCCCTTCCACTTCTTCGCACCTGGAGAGGCACCTGACCGTCGAATTCCATATAAAAGGTGCTGCTTTTACCCGGAGCAATTGGTTTTGCCAGGGTCACCTCCAGGATGGTTCCAGATACTTCAAACTGAAGTTCTTTGCCATCCTGCTTCAGCGTTTGAATATGATGGTAGCCAATCTCATCCTCCTTCAAGGCCAGAATACGTGAACCAACCCGTTTATCCGGGTCAGGCAATGCCCGGCTGCGCACGTCCATTTCTGAATTTGGTTGAAAAGCATTGAAATACAGGTGGTAATACACCTTATTTAAGGTATAAGGCGAATTATTGGTATAGGTCAGGTTTTGCGTGCCTTTGAATTGGTTCACATCCTCCTTCATGTCGATATCCATTTGGTAATCAACCTTCTGTTGCCAATACTGTCCATTCACATTGCCCACAACAAAGAGGAACAAAATACCCATCCAATTTTTCATGCGGCCAAAATGCTTAAAATCTCGGTAACTAACAAAACCGCTTGTCATGGTTTAGCTTTTTTTCGCTAAAAAGTGCGACTCAATAGCACCTGCCCAACTTCCTGTTCCTGTTTTGATGGTCGCATCCAATTGATTGAGCAAACTGTATAAACCAAAGTAGGTTCGGTTGATATACAGCATATGTCGGGATCCTCTACCATCCCCAGCATTTCGGATTGCGGGGTTATTGGAAATCTCTTCCCCTAAAGCATAGATTTCACTCATGTATGCATCATTTCCAAAATAGAATTCTGGAGAAGCAAACGGAAGTGCCAGAAGGCGTGTCATTTTGCCAAAGGCCTCCTTGAATATAAGTCGGGTTTCGGCTGAATCACCGGGGTACAACATTTCAATCCGCTCCATCACTTTTTCAAGAAGTTCTGGTTCATTTTGTATGGAGGGAAGAATTAATGCGAAGTAGTCAAAATAGAAATCCTCGGGAATCTCTTTGATGCACCCAAAATCGATCACACCCACCTTTCCATCTTCCTGAAGCAGAAAATTCCCTGGATGTGGATCGGCATGAACGGCTTTCAATTCATGCATTTGAAAATTATAGAAATCCCAAAGATGCTGTCCGGCTTTATTCTTCAACTCCTGTGTCGGACCTCCTGCAAGAAAACCGTCCAAATGTTTGCCTTCCAACCAATCCATGGTTAGTATCTTCGAAGAAGAGAGTTCATTATAATATTTCGCAAATACGAGCCCGTCGAGGTGAGCACAGGCGTCTGAAATTTCGGTAGAACGGCGTAGTTCCAATTCATAGTCGGTTTCTTCAAGGAGTTTCCCCTCTACTTCCAGGATATACTTCTGCAAATCCTTTTCTGAGAGATTGAACATGCGCAATGCAATGGGTTTCACCATGCGTAAATCCGATTGAATGCTTTCAGCCACGCCCGGGTACTGCACCTTTACAGCAAGTTTTTTCCCGTTTAACTTGGCCTCATGCACCTGTCCGATGGATGCTGCATTTTTCGCATTTAAGGCAAATTCTTCAAAAATGTCATTTGGCTTTTTACCCAGGGATTTCACGAAAGTCTGGACAACAAGGGGGGCCGACAAGGGTGGCGCCTGGTATTGGGCCATCGTAAATTTATCTGAATAGGCCTTAGGCAATACCGCCCGATCCATACTCAACATTTGTGCAACCTTCAGGGCACTTCCCTTCAGCGAACTGAGCGTACTGTAAATATCCTCCGCATTATCGCGGTGCAATTCTTCCTTGTCGAGCGACGGATTGACAGTTTTCTTTGCATAATGCTTTATATAATTTCCGCCAATTTTTGCGCCGGTGCCGATAAACTTCAAGGTTCTATCCATCCTTGAAGTGGCAATCTTATCTTGGTATTTCATGCACCTTTCTGTTGAAAAAGGAATTTCCCAAGCTCAAGTGCCGAATCAAAGGCTGATTGTCCCATCAGGTCAAAGGCAAGATGTACCGATTTTTCGATGGCTGCATCTGTTTTTTCAAATCCCTTGCTTGTGTCTTTCAACCAAAATCCATGAACAAAAGCGAATTGCATAAACATGGCATCTGCATAGCGGTCACTTAACAAAGGCCTTTGTTTCACCTCTTGGGTATCGAGGCCTTCACGTACGATTCCGTCAGCAAAATCGTGGAAACGCTTTTTGATGGTTGAAAATCCTGTAGGAATTGGTGAGGGGATTTTTGATGCTTTGTGGAGCAATAATAGGAAACTGCGGTTGCTTCGGCATTTTTCTACCCAAGCATACAAAAACGCCATGTATTTCTCCCTCGCATTATAGGCTTGATACACTTCGTCGTTTTGCAATTCTTCCGTTACCGAATCGAATAAACTCACCATCCATCCCGCTTCAATGGCGTCGAACGAACTAAAGTGATCGTAAAATTCCTCCTCCTTAATTTTTAAGGATTTGGCGAATTGGTAGACAGAACTTGGCTGATGACCTTCTTCCAGAAGATAATCGATATAGGCCTGAATAATTTTTGATGAAGTGACTTTTGCCATAACTTATGTATAGCAACAATTGTCCCACATCAATGTTTTAGAAAAAGAGTTTTTATTACTCTCTATACCTAGTAAAATCGAGCATACCAATTCATTAAAAAAACATGAAACAATATGATTAATTCACGCTTTTAATTTAAAAAAACTCTTTAAGTTTGATATGGATGATACCAAACTATTTCACTCTGGCCGGCAAAGAAACTCTGCGGCGAATCGCCTATATATCAATGTTTTCGGCATTATTGGTCTTAGTTCTTTCAACCTATATTTCGAAAGTGATAAATCAAGATCAAAAAAAATCGAATGAGTGGTTTGTTCATTCGCAGCAGGTATTGACGCTTTCCAATGAACTCGATGTTCAAATTAATTCTTATCAAAACCAAACAAGAGGATATATAATAACGAAGCACCCTTCGATGCTGAAAGCTGCCCATAATTCTAAAAAAAAATTCAAACTTGTTTTCGATTCTCTAGAGCAGAGCGTTCTTGACAATCCTGTTCAAAAGTTAAACTTGGCTTTCATTTCTGAAATAAGTGATAGTTTATTTCGATTCGGATATGAAATAATAAGCCTAGTAGAAGTGAATAGAAAGGATTCCGCCATGCAGCTGGTTTCGAGTTTATATGGTGAGCGAATAATGAATAATTTCTCCTTAAACTTAAATAAGCTTCACAATGAAGAGCATCGATTAATGCATGAGCGTCTTTCAAAAAGTGATAAGCTATACTCAATACTGAGCTTAAGTAATATTATTCTCGTATTATTCGCCGCATCAGGTCTCATACTCGCCTTTATTTTCAATTTAAAAATACTCAATCGAAGAGAAAAAATAGAAGCAAGAATTGCTCATGAAAATCGCTTTCGCTTACAACTACTTAACGATATCCCTCATGGTATTTTAGTGCTAGAACCTGAAGGAAATATCTCATTCATCAACGTACAAGCAAAGAAAGCGCTCCGCTACACTGGAAATTTAGAATTTTTAAATAGGAAGTATGAAAAAAGAGCAGAAAACTTGGAAATTAGAACCTTGGTTGATTGGCTAAAACCGGCATTAGCAGGTAAAGAAGTTATAGAATCTGCACTTTATCCTAAAAATGATGATTCTAATGTCTATAGTTTTCATGCAATACCTTTTTTTACGGCCCACGGAAATCTGAATAGAATAATGATT
>JALRIQ010000363.1 GCA_023277325.1 Bacteroidia bacterium
TCCAAAACAGCAGCAATGATCCAGGGGTAATTACGTTAGGTTATGCTCAATTTCCATGGGACAGACCTTCAAGGCCAAGCACAGATGGGATTGTATTAAGAGCGGATTATACCGGTTCAATCGGAACTGCCAACGTGAACAGTGCAGGTAGAACAGCTACCCACGAAATTGGCCACTGGCTTGGTTTGTTGCATACTTTCCAAGGCGGATGTAACCCTCCAGGTTGGGGTGAGCAGATTCAAGATACCCCACCGGTAAGAGAGTCGAGCTCTGGTTGTTCCCTCGGTGCCAATACGTGTACCAATGATTTTCCTGATTTGCCAGACCAGGTAGAAAACTACATGGACTACTCCAATGGAAGTTGCATGAACATGTTTACGCAAGGTCAGAAAAACGTGATGGTATCAGTAATATCTGCCTACCGCAGTTTATTGGTATCTTCTTCCAATGCTACTTTCACGGGCATTAATGCTGCACCAAGTACCTGTGCACCTGTTGCCGATCTAACAAATATCCGTTCCACGGTGTGTGAAGGAAAGCAAGTAAGCTTTAATGCGCTCTATTATAATGGTACTCCGTCTACGTTTACCTGGACTTTTGATGGAGGCACTCCAGCAACATCAAACGCTACAAATCCAACAGTAACCTATAATCAAGCGGGTGTTTATAAGGTAAGCCTGAAAGTAGAAAATGCTTCCGGAGCTTCGACCATCACGCGCGACTCTTTGGTTGTGGTATACGGTGCGATTAGTAAGACGGCAGCTCCATTGATGGAGAGCTTTGAACAGGCTTCATTCCCTCCAAACGATTGGACTTTGTCTACCACAAATAGCTCAGTTAATTGGGAATTAGTGAAAATTGCCGCATCCCATGGAAGCAATTCTGCAAGGGTTCAGATCAATGCACAAACCCCACTAAACTCATCGGCACAATTAAATATGATGCCGGTTGACCTGGCAGTAATTAAAGACCCAGTATTGAATTTCGACGTCGCTTATGCCAAGTTGCAAACAAGCTCGATTGACCGTATTCGGGTATATGCATCCGACGATTGCGGAATCTCCTGGGTACTGATTTACCAACGTGCAGGGGTTCAAATGGAAACAGGTACGACCGGTACGGCAAATTTTGTCCCTACTTCGAATCAATGGCAGGGCCATTCGGTTAACCTGAAAAATTATATTGGCAAAAGAAATCTATTGCTCCGCTTCGAAGCTGTAACAGAGCAAGGAGGAAATCTATACCTGGATAATATTAATATAGGATCGATTTCTTCGGTTGGAGAATCAATCAATACCACAACGGTTTCTTTGTTCCCAAATCCAGCACAAGGGTTTACCCAATTGAACATGGAAACGTATGAGGCAGGAACTTTATCTGTTCGCGTAATCGACGTTAGTGGTAAAGAAGTACTTCGCGTTGCTGACCGCCATATTGAGCCAGGAATGCAAGAGGTAAAGATTAATACGGCTGACCTGAATTCAGGGATATATTTAATAGAATCACTGCTTAACGGGCAGAAATTGACCCAAAAACTGGTAGTGACTCACTAAAAGTTTACACCGTTTTGACATTGCAATTGCCGGTTTTAAAGGATTTAATCTTTTATTTGCCGGCAATTGTTGTTTTATAAACTGAAATTATGGCAAAGAATCTTGTGATTGTGGAGTCTCCCGCCAAGGCTAAGACCATAGAAGGATTTCTCGGAAGTGAATTTACCGTGAAATCATGTTATGGACATATTAGAGACCTGGCTAAGGAGCATAATGGGGTGGATATTGAAAATGGATTTAAGCCTATATATGAGGTGCCTGACGATAAGAAGCAGGTGGTTTCTGAACTAAAGAAACTTGCTAAATCTGCTGAGACCGTTTGGTTGGCCTCGGATGAGGACCGCGAAGGGGAAGCTATTTCCTGGCACCTGGCGGAGGTTCTTAATTTGGACCATAGTAAAACCAAGCGTATTGTTTTTCATGAAATTACGAAGCCTGCCATCTTAAAGGCTATCGCTAATCCACGCATTATCAATCAGGACCTGGTCAATGCACAACAAGCAAGACGTATTCTAGACCGTATTGTGGGTTTTGAACTTTCTCCTGTATTATGGAAAAAGGTTAAACCATCCCTTTCTGCTGGAAGGGTTCAATCCGTTGCGGTTCGATTAATTGTAGAACGGGAAAGAGAGATTACCGACTTCAATGCCGATTCTTCTTTCCGGGTAGTGGCTGTTTTTCATGATAAAAAGGAAAACAAACATTTCAAGGCCGAGTTACCGAAACGTTTTAAAACAGAAGCCGAAGCCAATGCATTTCTTGAAGCATGCCGCGGCGCAGGATTTCATGTAGATAAGGTAGAAACCAAACCAGGGAAACGCACCCCTGCGGCTCCTTTTACCACTTCGACCTTGCAACAGGAGGCGAGCAGAAAACTGGGATTCTCAGTAGCTCAAACCATGGCCGTTGCGCAAAAGCTCTATGAGGCCGGACATATTACGTATATGCGTACCGACAGTGTGAACCTTTCTGAGTTGGCATTGGAGGCAGCAAAAGAGGAGATTGAAAAAGCCTACGGAAAGGAATTTTCGAAAACCAGAAAATACAATACGAAAACCGCCAGTGCACAAGAAGCGCATGAGGCGATTCGTCCTACCTATTTTAATAAACACAGCATTGCCGGAGATGGATCCGACAAACGCCTGTATGACTTGATTTGGAAGAGAGCCATTGCCTCACAGATGAGCGATGCTGCTTTGGAGAAAACGGTTATTCATATCGCTATTGATTCTGCTGCTTCTACTGAGAAGGAATTTTTGGCAAGCGGAGAAGTAATCAAGTTTGAAGGTTTCTTAAAAGTATACTTAGAAGGCACCGACGATGAGAATGAGGATGCCGACGACGGACTGCTTCCAGATGTAAAGGCTGGTGATTCTTTAGAAATGGAGCAGATTACCGCTACCGAGAAATTCACCCGTGCGGCACCGAGATATACGGAGGCCAGTTTGGTGAAGAAACTTGAGGAACTGGGCATCGGACGTCCGTCTACTTACGCGCCAACCATTTCTACCATTCAGAAACGCGGTTACGTTGTGAAGGAAGACCGTGTTGGCCGCGAGCGCAAATACCAGGAAATTATCTTGAGTGGGAATGAAATAAGCACAAGCACACTCACAGAAAATACCGGAGCTGAAAAATCGAAACTCTTCCCAACCGATATCGGTAGCTTGGTCAACGATTTCTTGATTGAGCATTTTGATGGTATCATGGATTATAGCTTCACGGCGAATGTTGAGAAGGAGTTTGATGAGATTGCTGAAGGTTTAAAGAGCTGGACAAGCATGCTTCAGAAGTTTTATGGTCCATTCCATAAAACTGTAGATAAAACTATTGATGAAGCGGACCGGGTAACTGGCGAGCGCGAACTGGGTGTTCATCCAGAAAGCGGATTGCCAATCACGGTGCGTATGGGACGTTATGGTCCTTTTGCACAGATTGCCGCCAAGTCGGAAGACGATAAACCAACCTATGCAAGTTTGCGCGCTGGCCAAAGTATGGAGACCCTTACTTTAGAAGAAGCACTCGACTTATTTAAGATGCCACGCATGATTGGTGAGTTCGAAGGAACGGAGATGAAGGTGGCTATTGGTCGTTTTGGTCCATACATCCAACACCAAAAAGCATTTTACAGCATCCCCAAAGAAGATGATCCATACCAGATTAATCAAGACCGGGCGATAGAGGTTATTCTTGCCAAAAGAAAGGCCGATTCTGAGAAGCTGATTAAGGTATTTAATGAAGACCAGGAATTACAGGTTTTAAATGGCCGCTGGGGACCTTATCTTAAGAAAGGTAAGGACAACTTCAAGATTCCAAAAACACGTCATGAGGATGCTGCCAAAATCACCTTTGAAGAAGCGCTGGATATGATGGAGAAATCAGCAGCTGCTCCGAAGGGGAGAAGAGGGAAGGCGAAGAAGTAGTGATGAGGGGATGAGTAGATAAGGAGATGATGAGTTCGCTCGAGACTTTCCCATCTCGGTGTAAGCTATGACGGGTTAGGGAGGAAAGCGGGAGCTTTGACCCCTATCAGACCGCATTGGTCCGCCGGAAGGGATGGTAAAGGACATTAGCAAATTTTACATTTACTAATTCCTGCTTTATATAAAAGTTCCACCAGTGAAGGCCGCAGAATATATCCGATCCCTTTTCCAAATCACAATTCACCTTTTCGTCATCCTGAGCTTGCCGAAGGGCGCAAATCACAAATCGCAAATCACAAATTGTTTTTGTGTGATTTTCAGTCTCTAGAAGTACTGGAAAAATTTTATGGCCCCTATTTGGTTTTATTGAAATTAGCCGTACCTTTGCCGTCCTTAAATTTTAGGAAGTTACAGGAAAAATATGCCAACCATACAGCAATTAGTAAGGAAAGGGCGCACTTCGCTAGTTGATAAGAGTAAATCTCCGGCGTTGAACTCATGCCCGCAAAGAAGAGGAGTTTGCACACGTGTGTACACCACCACTCCGAAGAAACCAAACTCTGCAATGCGTAAAGTAGCGCGTGTACGTTTGACTAACGGAAAGGAGATAAATGCTTATATCCCAGGAGAAGGTCATAACCTACAAGAACACTCTATCGTACTCGTACGTGGAGGAAGGGTAAAAGACTTACCAGGTGTGCGTTATCACATCGTTCGTGGAGCTCTAGATACTGCGGGAGTTG
>JALRIQ010000364.1 GCA_023277325.1 Bacteroidia bacterium
GCTTTATGGAAATTCTATCCTTGCAGCATCTTCTGATGGCTATGACAATACCATTTCTAAAATTTCATTGGAAGACGTAAAAGCATTCTATGCAGCGAACTATTCTCCTTCCGTGGCTAACTTGACCATCGTAGCGAATATTGGTATGGATGTTCTACGTCCGAAATTGACATTCCTCGAAAAATGGGCAGCTAAAGAAGTGAAAATCCCTGCAATGGGCGATTTCCCAGCAAAAGAGAAAACCGTTATTTATATCGTTGATAAACCAGGTGCATCACAAAGCCGAGTTTACTACGGTACACGCACGATGCCTTACGATTACAAAGGAGATTACTACAAACTTCGTGTAGCGAACTATTCTCTGGGAGGAAGCTTCAATTCACGCATCAACATCAACCTGCGTGAAGAAAAAGGATACACTTATGGCGCCTATTCATTCAATACAGGAAATCAATACCCCGGCTATTGGGCAGTAAGTTCAAGTATTCGCGCTACAGCAACCGACTCAGCCATCATGGAAGTTTATAAAGAAATTAAAAACTACTATGAGAAGGGTATGACTCCTGAAGAGTTGGAGACTACGAAAAAGTCAATCAATCAATCGGATGCATTGCGTTATGAGACATCATTTGCCAAGGCTGGATTCTTGAGCCAGATTCTCTCTTATGATCTTCCTAAAGATTACGTGAATCAGCAATCTGAGGTATTGAATACCGTGACGATTGAAGAACTTAACGGAGTCGTGAAAAAATACCTGAACCCAGAAGAAATGATTATTGTCATTGTAGGGGATGAAGGAGATATCAAAGATGGATTGAAGAAACTTGGTATTGCAAAGGTGACTACCATTGATCCGAACAAAGTGAAGATCAAAGCGGTGAAATAATCCGGAAGAAATCAAACGAAAAAAGGCCGCAGATAGCGGCCTTTTTTTTATGCAGTATGGTATAAAAAAAATCCCGGCTTATAACCGGGATTTTGGGATATAAACAAAAACATATGAAACAAATGCGACTTAGAATAAAGAACGTAAACCCTGTTAAGCCGTATTCATGTGAGAAGAACCCCTTCGTTTCCATTTCGTTGCCTGAATATGAAAAAAAAGTGAAATAATTTATAATCAATTGAAAATCAGTGATAATAATTAAAATGAGCGACGTATACTTTTAAAAATATCACTTTGCTTTATGCACATCCTGTGTATAATGACTTTAAAGTCATACTCCATGCATCCGCTAACTTCGTACAAGTTCGCATGAGTATGCCATCCACTACATTCACTAAAGTACCCCCCGCCAAACGCGATAAGTTTATCCGTGTTGCCATGGAAGAATTTGCTTCTGCAGGTTATGAAAAGGCATCGGTTACTCAGATGGTGAAAAAGCTCAAAATAGCTAAGGGCTCCGTCTATCAGTACTTTGAAAATAAGAAGGAGCTCTATTTCTATTTGCTCGACACTGCGCAACAAACCCGCCAGGAGTACATGAAGCCTATTCTCAGAAACCCACCAGGAAATTTCTGGGAAACCTATGTCCGCTTATTCGAAGCTAGTTTGCGTTTTGATTTTGAAAACCCAGAAATGAGTACCCTCATCGCCAATGCGGCCCATGAGAAATATGCCGACGATTTGGGAAACCTCATGATCAACCAAAAAAAGAAGTCGCTGGATTTTATGCGTGGATTGCTGGAACGTGAATTATTATCTGGTGGATTGCGTTATGATGTGGACATTGATGTGATGGCATTCGTTGCGGGAAACGTAACGAATGGTATATGGGATTACCTCACCATCAAAAACCTGAATACTGATTCTGGCAAGAAGGGAAAAAAAGTAGAACCCAAGGATGAGGTAAACAAAATTTTAGGAGACATTTCAAAACTGCTTAAGTCGGGATTAAAATCATGACAGAGAATCAAGTTTCATATACCGAAGACAGTATCCGGTCGCTCGACTGGAAAGAACATATTCGGCTTCGGCCAGGGATGTACATCGGAAAGTTGGGCGATGGCTCGGCAATGGACGATGGTATCTACGTGTTGGTAAAGGAAATCATTGATAACTCCATCGATGAGCACGTGATGGGTAATGGAAAGCTCATTGAAGTAAAGATTACAGAACATAAAGTCGTTGTGCGCGACTACGGTCGTGGAATTCCTTTGGGAAAGGTGATAGACTGTGTGTCGAAAATCAATACTGGGGGTAAATACGATTCCAAAGCCTTTCAGAAGTCTGTTGGATTGAACGGGGTAGGTACCAAGGCGGTGAATGCCCTATCGAGCCATTTCCGCGTAGAGTCTTTCCGCGATGGACGTGTAAAGATGGCGGAATTCGAACAGGGAAATTTGGTGAATGATAAACCAGAAGAAGATACTAACGAGAAGAACGGGACACGCATGACCTTTTCTCCTGATAATACCATCTTTAAAAACTACCACTTCATTCCGGAGTACCTTGAGAATCAGATCCGCAACTATTGCTACCTGAATGCTGGGTTGGTGATCAATTTTAATGATACCAAATATGTTTCGAAAGATGGGTTGCTCGATTTGTTGCGCCATAAGGCCAATGAGGAAACCATTCGGTATCCATTCATCCATTTAAAAGGGGATGATATCGAAGTGGCCATGACCCACGAAAATCAATATGGGGAAGAGTATTATTCCTTTGTAAACGGACAAAACACCACCCAGGGAGGTACCCACCTTGCCGCATTTAAAGAGGCGGTTGTGAAAACCATTCGAGAGTTTTATAAAAAAGACTTTGATGCAAGTGATATCCGTGCTTCCATCATTGCTGCAGTCAGTGTAAGGGTACAAGAACCAGTTTTTGAATCGCAGACCAAAACCAAATTGGGTTCTCAATATGTTTCAGAAGGCGGTCCAACGATGAAGAGTTTCGTTTGGGACTTCCTTCGCAAAGCATTGGATGACTACCTGCACAAGAACCCAGATACCGCCGATGCGATGCTTAAGCGTATCAACCAGTCTGAGCGCGAACGTAAGGACATGGCTGGTATTAAAAAGCTGGCAAATGAGCGCGCGAAAAAAGCCAGTTTACACAATAAAAAACTACGCGATTGCCGGGTGCATCTAACTGATGAAAAGCATGACCGCAGAAAAGAAACTACCTTGTTTATTACCGAGGGAGACTCTGCATCAGGTTCAATCACAAAATCCCGGGATGTAGAAACCCAAGCGGTATTCTCGCTTCGTGGTAAGCCACTTAACTGCTTTGGACTTACGAAAAAGGTAGTTTATGAGAATGAAGAATTTAACCTCCTGCAACACGCGCTAAATATTGAGGAAGGATTGGAAGAGTTGCGATTCAACCGAATTGTAATCGCCACCGATGCCGACGTGGATGGAATGCATATTCGTCTATTGATTATGACCTTTTTTCTGCAGTTTTTCCCTGACCTGGTGAAAAACGGTCACTTATTCATCCTGGAAACACCGCTTTTCCGTGTTCGTAACAAGCAAAAAACCATGTATTGCTATTCTGAGGAAGAGAAACAAGCCGCGGTAAGAGAGCTCGGTAATAAGCCGGAAATCACCCGATTCAAAGGTTTGGGAGAGATATCTCCTGAAGAGTTCGGAATGTTCATCGGTGAAGACATGCGTATGGATCCGATTATCCTTGGAAAAGACACCACCATCAAGAAGCTGCTCGAATACTTTATGGGCAAAAACACCATGGACCGCCAGAACTTCATTATTGATAACCTCCGCATTGAAAAAGATGATGTAGAAGGCATTGCCAAAGAAGAAGAGCCAGTGGAGGAGGTAGCTTAATGACGGTAAAGGCAGAAGACATTTACTTCAAAGGGGAAGACGAACGTGGAATTACCGGAGAAATTGATACACTCGGTCGCAGCGGTAAGTTCATTCTGGCGTACCGTGTGGCCGGCTCTGTGAGCGGAAACCATTACCATAAAGGACTATCTACAGACAAGAATCCTGAAGTAGTTTTCCTGCTAGAGGGGGCAGTACGACTTAAATATGCTCCTGTCCAAGACGGCGTAAAAGGAGTGGAGCAAGAATTAGAAATAGAAGCCCCTGCACGTATCGAAGTTCCCATCCATACATGGCACGAAATGCATTTTGAGGAGGACAGCTGCTTCTTTGAATTGAATTCCTTCGAAGAAGGGGATAAGGATACTTTTAGACTCTAGCTGCTGCAAGAAGTGAAATTCACGAATGAGGTAATTATTCCCTGATAAAATTAAACATCTAGGGAAATAGCAGGAATCAATGACCATTCGGTCAGTTAATTTATCTCCTTCGTAATATCGCGCTGAATTCAGCCAACTCCTTTTGCATACCAGGACTTAGTATAGGTAGCACCTGCTGTCAAATCAAGAGGTTGATTTAATTTGAATTTCCCCATATCATCGTGGTAACCAGAGGAAATATCATTTAGGTCAATATTTGCGTCAGTTTCATAGGCAGGATAATCTGGAACAAGGGCTTGCATCTGTAGGAGATTAAGTTAACCCACAGGTATACAATATAATGCGTAGATGCAGTTGATGAAAAATACGCCGTTTTTCGTTTTTCCAACAAACAATCAACACCCTGTGAATTCTATTTTTATCAAAGCTATATGAGAATCACTTATTTTCGGACAAATCCTAAGAATACTGGCGATTTAGGCCCATGAAAGACGAAGAAGAGGAAATCAACGAAAATCCAGAACAAGAAGAACAACCGACAAGTGACTCAGGCGATGGTGCTGAGTTGCACGGGGTGATTCCTGTTTCTGGCATGTATGAAAATTGGTTTTTGGATTATGCTTCCTACGTAATCTTGGAACGTGCTGTACCAGGAATTGAAGATGGATTAAAGCCTGTTCAACGTCGTATCATGCATGCGATGAAGGAAATGGACGATGGTCGATTCAATAAAGTGGCGAATATCATCGGACAAACCATGCAGTACCATCCGCATGGAGATGCCTCCATCGGTGTTGCCCAATCTACGCCAAACACATCAAAGTTTCCGTATACCTTGTCTAAAAATGCAGGGATGCCTTTTGGAAACATGATAATAGGTATATTCGGGTATTTGCTTTTTAGATAGTCAGCGATCTCAACCATATATTTCCATGAGAACTCATCATAATTGGAAGGTTCGATTGCAGCAGCCCATGAGTCAAAGATCTGAACAACATCAATACCGGCTTCAATCTGTTTTTCCATATACAACTTGACGACTTC
>JALRIQ010000365.1 GCA_023277325.1 Bacteroidia bacterium
CAACGGCAGAATGGACGTATACCATTTTTGGGTCTGTTCAACCTCCACAGGCTGATGCCTATTTGCTTAAAAAAGGACCTCCTGTAACCATTGATTTCACTACTGCAGGTAGCAGGGAAGTAATAACTAAAACAGGATCTCAAATTGTTTGGCAATACAATGACCCGAACGCCGCTGGTGCTTTGGTTATTGAAACCTTAACCAAACAATAAGCCTACAAAAAAATAATTTAGAGCCTCTCCATTTGGAGGGGCTTTTTTATTTCCCTCGCATGTTCTAACCATTCTGGCATTAATGCTGTCATCGCCTTATGCTCAGCATCGCTGAATGCCGCTTGTTTGGTTCTTTGCACTGCACGATTGAGTGATTCTGTCAAACCACCGAAGGTGGCGTAATAGCGTAAAAATTCGGAATTGAGAAAGGCAGCGTGCCCCTGTTCGAATCGACCCATTCCGTCTTTTCCAGCTTCCAAAAGAAAGGATTTTATATGGGCAAAAGGCACGAGATTGAGGTCACGGTAAAATGCATCCAGCGCCTTTGGATGCTTATCGATAATAAGCCTGTCCAATAACACTTCAGCAAGAATATGCGCCAGGAACCATTTTCGTTGTTCGAGAAATAGTCCTTCTGACTGCAGCTTCGTTAAATCCGTTTCAAGCTTCTCTGTGATCTCGACAAAATAGTCGCAATCGTGGAACCAGCTATCCGCCTCATAATGCTTCTGACAGCCTTCCCATAGCGCTTCGAATTGCTTGTTGTTTTTTGATTTCTTGCTCCAATCCAACTTTCTCTTCCCCTCAGCTGATCGGGACCAGTCAGGAAGTAATAGGCCCGCATTATGGTAAGGGTCTCCATTGGCATAAAAAAAATGATGGGCGAGGAAATTCATAAAAAAACCCCGGCGATGAACCGGGGCATATATAAAGTGTTTAAGCCATCTTCAATTGAAGGTTAGCATCGAGTTTATCGAGGAAGTCTTCGGTATTCATGAATAGATCCGGGCTTACTTTATTCCCGTGAATACATACCGCAAGGTCTTTAGTCATAAAACCCGCTTCAACCGTTTCAATACAAACCTGCTCGAGGCTGTTACAGAAGTCGATCAATGCCTGGTTTCCATCCAATTTACCGCGGAAAGCCAAACCACGTGTCCATGCGAAAATTGACGCAATTGGGTTAGTTGAAGTTGGTTTTCCTTCTTGGTGCTGGCGGTAGTGACGGGTAACTGTTCCGTGTGCTGCCTCAGCCTCCATGGTTTTTCCATCAGGAGTGATAAGCGTAGAAGTCATCAATCCAAGTGATCCAAATCCTTGTGCAACAGTATCTGACTGCACATCGCCATCGTAGTTTTTACATGCCCAAACGAAATTTCCATTCCATTTCAACGCTGCTGCAACCATGTCGTCAATCAGACGGTGCTCATAGGTAATACCGATTGCATCCATCTTCGGCTTGTATTCCTGGTATACTTCAGCAAAAATATCCTTGAAACGGCCATCGTATTTTTTAAGGATGGTGTTTTTGGTAGAGAGGTAAAGTGGCCATTTTTTATTGATTGCCTGATTGAAACAAGCGTGCGCGAAGCCACGGATTGATTCGTCGGTATTGTACATCGCAAGGGCAACTCCATCTCCCTGGAAATTGTATACTTCACGCTCGATTACCGTTCCGTCTTCTCCTTCGAACTTGATGGTAAGTTTTCCTTTTCCTTTAGTTACGAAGTCGCTGGCGCGGTATTGGTCTCCAAAAGCATGACGACCAATGCAGATTGGTGCGGTCCAGTTTGGAACCAGGCGTGGCACATTTTTCATAACAATTGGCTCACGGAATACGGTTCCATCGAGGATATTTCGGATAGTTCCGTTAGGAGACCTCCACATTTGTTTTAGTTTGAACTCTTCGACACGTGCTTCATCTGGAGTAATGGTGGCACACTTGATTCCGACATTGTATTTCTTGATTGCCTCCGCTGCGTCGACAGTGATTTGATCATCTGTTTCGTCGCGCTTTTCCATACCAAGGTCATAATATTTGATATCAAGATCGAGGTAAGGAAGGATCAATTTGTCTTTGATAAACTTCCAAATGACGCGCGTCATTTCGTCGCCGTCCAATTCTACAACTGGGTTGTCTACTTTAATTTTAGCCATTGACATAATTCATGAAGGGGCAAAGATATAATTTGCAGGGGGTAACGTCCTAATTCCTTAGCGCAACTTCTGGTATTCGCGCAACTTTTTATCAAATTTAATGACAGCCTCTTTCCTGCTCACCAATCCATAGTAAGTGCTTATATAATAGGGAAATGGCTCTTTCATCTGGTTGAATTGGTAATCATAGATAACCAAACCAAAACCTGAAGAAGACCCAAAAGCTTCGCTGTATGGGCTTCCAAATTCTCCAATTAGAATATCGGTGCTATCTCCTATCACCAGGTCGGAGATTGTACCATCGCGGTTCAGCACTATGCCTTTGTATTTTTCATCTGAAATCAAGCGGCTCGACGTATCATAGAAATAACGGATATCACAATAGGCAAAGCCCTTTTCAAAGGCATCAATGGTTTCTTGATTTTCTCGTTGCACTTCTTCAAGCAGCTCATCGGCATCTTGCGTGTATCCTTTGTCGCGGTAATATTTAATCTTTTTAGCTTCCGTTTTTAGTCGGACGAGCATCACCATGTTTTTTTTCTGGAATTGGAATATATCTTCTTTTTTCGAGAGCTCAATTTCTGATTCCTTAGGGTTTGGTGCGTTGATTTGAAAACCAAGACCAATGGAGTACTGACTGAACCTTCCGGGATTATAGGCTTCTTGAACCTTATTGGTGAATGAATAGGTATAATCGGCAGAAATTAGCCAGCGCGGCGAAAGTTTCAGCGATGCGCCGAGGTTAATGCCCAAGTCAAAACGTCCGGGGCCCGAAGGGTCACGAGCTATATTGTAGTACTTTGGATTATCCTCTTGTTTGCTCACGAACTTGTTTAGCAATACGCTGGGCGTCACCCCGGCATAGAGGCCCCAGGTCCTCTCCGTTCTGTTGGGGTAATAAAAAATGCTAAGCGGAACATCCAGGTAATATTCGCGAATGCGTTGTGTAAAGACTTCAAAGCTGTCGGTAGCATTTCGGGAATACGCCACTGTATTAACTTTCAATCCAAATCGAATATCATACTTGGGCTTTATGCTGTAGGCGCCATAGAGGGCAAAGGCACCATGTGTGTTGGCAATATAGATTTGGCGGTGCTTCGCAATATTGGTCAGATTGGCGTAGGCAAAGGTCGTGAAGGACCACTCAGGGTTCATCTTTTCTGATTGCCCTTGAGCGGGTAGGATCATCCCGCAACACAATGTGAGGATGAAAACTTTGAATAAGCAATTAAATTTCTGCACCTTGTGGCAAATATCCATATTATTTCAAGTGTGGTTAGTAATTTAGCTGAAAATTTCAATCATGGCCTTTATAAAACGAATTCTTGTTCCTACCGATTTTTCTGAACCCGCAGTAAATGCTTTGCGTTATGCACAATTGCTCGCTGGATTGACTCAAGCAGAGGTTAAGGTACTTCATATTTTTAATGTTCCTGTTGTTGACCCTTACATGCCTGGCGATACGTTGGAACTTCTCATGCAAGAGGTAAAAGCAGCTTCAGAGGAAAAATTAAATGACTTATTGAAAGATTTCTCTGGTATAACGGGAGAATGCATGCATGGGTTTGTAGTGGATGATATTAATCGCTACGCCGAAGAGTGGCAAGCTGATTTGATTGTGATGGGAACTACCGGTGCAAGTGGCGCAAAAGAAGCATTCTTCGGCAGCAACGCCTCTGGAGTTTTAAGCCATGCACATGTTAAAACCTTAAGTGTTCCTGAAAAATATACCGACCATAAAACCCCGAGCAAAATTTGTTACGCCTCAGACTTTACTGGCCGTGAAGAATTGTCTTTTCAAATATTCGTTGACCTTGCCAAAGCATGGAATTGTTCCTTGGACATTCTCCATGTGGTAAGTGACGAATTGGTATTTACCGCAGAGAAGGCGCAGGCCATCTATACCAAAATTGCCGCTAACTGCAATTACGACCGCATGCATTTTGAGGAAATCAATAGCAATGAAGTAACTGCAGCTATCGAAACCTTTGTTCAAACCAACGGCACCGATATCCTGGGGATGGCGGTACACCGCAGAAATTTGTTGGAGCGTTTGTTCTCAAAAAGCAAGACAAGGACCATTGCACATCATGCGCAGATTCCTTTATTGTCCATCCACAAGAACTAATCAAATCAAAGCTTTTGCATTCAGGCACTAGGGAGTAACTTTGCGCCGCATGCTTACAAAAGATAAAGTTCTAGAGGCATTGAGTCAGGTAATTGAACCTGATTTACGAAAAGACCTCGTTTCTTTAGGGATGATTGAAAACCTTTCGATTCAAGATCGTAAGGTTCGTTTTACCCTTGTATTAACCACTCCGGCCTGTCCGCTAAAGGACCACATGGCCAATGCCTGCGTTAATGCCATTACATTGATGGTCGACCAAGGGGCAGAAGTTGAAATCGATTTCATTTCCCGCGTGAACACTGTTCGCCAGGAAAGTGAAGTGCTTAAGGGTGTTAAAAATATTATAGCCGTTGCATCGGGTAAAGGTGGTGTAGGCAAATCAACCATGGCAGCAAACCTGGCCCTCAGTCTGGCTCAGGAAGGAGCTAAAGTTGGTTTGCTTGATGCCGACATTTATGGGCCCTCCATACCTACCCTATTTGGGGTGATGGAAGCTCCGGAGATGAAGGAAGAAAACGGGAAAACCCTGTTGATCCCGATTGAAAAAGCAGGAATTAAAC
>JALRIQ010000366.1 GCA_023277325.1 Bacteroidia bacterium
CTGATGTGCTTTCTTCTTGCTCCTGGCTGCATTGAACCACGGTTAAGGAGAAAATCAGTATTGATACAATGACCCATCCTGTGCGACGCATCCGAACTAGGAAGGATATTTAGCTTGCCATTCCATCACTCCGCCAATTAGGTTTCTTACTTTGCTAAACCCAACTGACTCTAAAAAAGCTTTGGCATTTGCAGAACGAGCGCCAGAGCGACAATGCACCACAAACTCTACATCTTTCAAATCTTCTAACTCATCTACCATACCTGGCAATGTTCCCAATGGAATCAATTTACCACCAATATTAAATTCCTCGTATTCATAAGGTTCTCTTACATCGATAACTACGAGGTTTTCCCCTTGTTCTCTGCGGGATTTTAGTTCTTCTACGTTGATGTCTTGCATGTTAGTGTATGATAAGTTTTTCCGTTGACCATTGCTGATCATCCCAATTAATTCTCACAAAATATACGCCTTTTGCCAAATTATCCAGCGCAAAACTGCCTACTGGGTTTTTCCAGCTTTTCACCGTTTGCCCTCTTCCATCCAAGAGGTATACTGCTTGAAAGCTCTCTTCACTTTGGATAGAAAAAGAGGCTGTCGCTGGGTTTGGAAAGAGTGTAAATAACTTTTTCGCTAGCGGATGATTCAACGCTGTTGGGTCAGGCCATTGCTCGCCAACTACCGGACGAATCATGATTGTACCCGGAACGGTTGAATTACGCCATTGTCCGCTTACATTATAGTAAATATTCGGATTCGGCACCGATGCCCCATTGAAGGTGTAATTTCTGTCCAATCCAATGTTCAATAAAAAGCTGGAAGATTGTTCCCAGCCCACATAAAACTTACCGCTTACAAATACCGCAGAATCCAATAAATACAAATGAAATCCATTGATGGTATCCGTATAAACCGGAAGCATGGATTCAGCGCTATAGATAATTTGATCCAGGTTCGCGCTAGGCTGTCCTACGGGTGCAATCTTTTGCCAAACCGTAAGTGCAAATCCCGTTTTAACTGCCCGTTCAGCCTGGGTGAAATGAATCCATACACCTCGGAGACTATCTCCCATTTCTGAATCAAATCCGCAAGCAACTGAACCGTTTGAATTTAAGATTCCATAGCCTGACTCTGCCGTCCCATCGTCGTATGCATAATAATTGGCGAGTTCAACTTCCCGAACTGCCGAATCGTTCCCTTTTACATCATTTCCTCCTAAGATATCGCCAAGGTAACTCACCAAGCGAATCCTTGAACTATCAGCCAAATTGGTAAATAACTGAATGTTAGGACTTAAATTATAATTAGTTATGCCATTTGCCGGAAGTGATTGTCCGCTTAAGGATGAGAATCCCACAACGTCTGCATTGTCATTAACCCGCATAGAAACCGTAAAGGTCTCACCCGAATTGGCCATATTACTCACCGGAATCTCAAAGCCTGTGCGCAAATACTTCGAAAACGACTTCTGAACATGTTTCCAAGGCACATGGGTGAAATTGGTAAAAGGATAAGGCGGCAGATAAACCATTGCTTGATCTTCAAACACGGTATCGGCAAAATTTCTTCCCTGATTCATGTACACATAATCAAGGTGCCATTGTTTGAGGTTACCGATATACTGTTGGAAATTCATCCAACGAAACCGGAAGGCATCATGCAAATAAGAGGTATCCTTCACTGCAACATTTGCAATATGGAAGTCGGTATTTTGTAAACCCGGACTGCTCCATACATTTACCCATGCTCCAATGCGGTTTTGGAACTGTAAAACCAAAGAATCACTTGCTTTCAATACCTCAAAACTCAATCCCTGGGCCTGGTAAAAGAAACTCAAATACAGACTATCACCTGGCATAAAACCAGAAAGATCAATTGGTTGTGAACTTAACGTATCTGCCGAGCCGAAAAAGCTGGGGTCAATTCCCTCATAGGCATTCCCTTGTCCATCAAGACCGTCGAAAGTAGCCACACCGATACTAGGAGGATTGATAGGGAAGTCGGCATTAATATAGACCGCACCATCTGTCCAGCGCGATTCCAATGGCAATACACTTATTTCAGAAAAATCTTCAAAAAAAGGAAGGGTCAACGTGTCTGTAACCCCTCTTTTGCCCTGAAATTGAACACGTTCAGTGGCGTATTTTCTGTGCTGCTTGATTTTATAATTGGTGTAGAGAGGTACATAATAGTCCTCATTTATCTGTGCCAAAGCGCCCAGACTGCAGCAAGCAGCCAGTAAGAGTAAACTGAATTTTCTCCGCATCATTGTTTGATCGTAATCGAGACCTTAGATCCTTTTCTAATTTTTAAACCTCCTGAATAGGACGGAATTTGAGCTACTACCGTTGCCTCGCTGCTATCCGATATATTTCCTTTACCAACTACGGTCCCTACTCGAAGGCCATATGCATCCAGAATTATTCTTGACTCACCCAAGCTTAAGCCCACCAAATCTGGAACATCAACATCGCCAGTCATGACACCTTGCTCGTTACCTCCGTCTCCAATAACCAAATCAATCACGGTTCCTTGTCCTATTTCGGCATCCGGTTTAATCTTCTTTCCATTGATTTTTTGTTCCAAGACCGCATCTTCTGCAATATCTTGGGTGGTATCAATTTTCCCCACTTTCAAGCCCATCGATTCGATAATCATAATGGCTTGATTGATGTTTTTGTGATTCAAATCCGGCATTCTGATTTTCGGTGTTTCAGAGGCATTGATGGATATATAAATGATCCTTCCCTCCTTAACAAATTCATTGGTATCCGGATCCTGACTCAATACTGCATTCCTCGGCATGCCTTCCTGGAACAAAGAATCGCGAACTTCATACCGCAGTCCTAATTCATCCAATAAGCGCTCTACTTCCGGAACTTCCAGGCCATAGAGGACTGGCACAGGAATCTTTTCATCATGGTGGGTATAGATGGCTAAAAAACGATTAACGCCAAATACCAATACAATGATCAGCCCAATGGCCGCTGCTGCCGATATTCCTATTTTTTTCATGCTGACATTTCCCTTCTCTTTCTTCCGTAAGTTAAAATTTGATCTATGAACTCATAGGGTGGGTATCCGTTAATCGCTGTTTGATGAAATATACAGGTTGCCGGAGTCATTCCTGGAAGGGAGTTCACTTCAATAAACAGCACTTCCACCTCTTTATTGTGGTAAATGCGTACAAATGCGTCAATACGGGCGTATCCTTCAATTTCTAAAACCTTAGCAGCTTTTTCAAACTCCAGCTTAATCTTGTCGGATAATTCCTGGCGAATTATAGGATCTTTCGCATAACGTGCAGGGGTAATGTTTTGTCCCTGACCTGCCAGAAACTTCTCTGCCAGGGATAGAATGCCTTTTTCTGCCAAGGATTCACTAGCCTCAAATATTTCATAGCGAATGCTGCCATCCTCTTCCTTATGGGTGAGCAAACCTCCTGTGATTTCAAGGAAATGGTCGGCATTTTTTCTATCGATGAGTTCTTCAACAAGGAAGAAACTCTTTTGCGGGATTTCCTCTTTAGGATCTATTCCAAGGTGAGCTGCACTTTCTTTATCCAACTCCGGTGTTTTCCGGAAAATCAGCTTAGCAAAATCCTTGAGTTCTGATTCATTATCGATTTTTTTCACAGCCGAACTGCAGCCATCATCTGCAGGTTTTGCGATTAATGGGAAGCCGCAGGTATTCATAATATGCTGAATTACTTGCTCTTGATTGCGACCCCACTCCTCTTCTTCAACTAAAACCGCACGTGCAACATGAAAGCCATGTTCTTCCAGTTTTCGGTTAGTGAGGTATTTATTGATTGTTAGGTTAGAACTTACTGAACCCGAGCCATTATAGCTTAAACCTACCTCTTCCAAACGCGTTTGCAATGAGCCATCTTCTCCTGGTCTTCCATGCAGCGCAATAAAGACTTCATCGGCTTTTTCAGCAAGCTCCTGGAAACTTATCTTCTGCGGCTCAAGCACGGCAGAATCAGACTTAAATGCTTTTCTTAATGACGCGGTTTCATCCTGAATTTGCTTCAGGAATGGATGTACATGGTAGTTTAACACCTTCTCCTTGATATCGTCGGCATTGTCCTTCAACATCATGTTAATAGGAAGCAGGTACATCTCGTAAGCCTCATCACTTCCGGTGAGGTATACGGGGAAAGGATCGTATTTTATTGATGACGCAAGCTTTTCAAATATATTCCGACCGCTTTCAACGGAGATATGCCGTTCGGTGGAATAACCTCCCATAATTACTGCCACTCTGATTTTTTCAGGCAAGTCAGCACTTTTCAGGTTTTCCAATTTGAGGTTGTTTAAAACGACCTGATAAGAAGACGGGCGCGAATCATGACGAATGCGTTCCTGAAGCGAGGTTTGAATGATATAGGTAAGGAAATCACTTGGACTTAGTCCGATTTCGGCTGCCTGATGAAAAAAGAAACTACTTGGCATCATGCCCGAAGTAGTATTCGGGTCATTCAGGTAAATCTCCCCTTTCGGACCATAAAACCCATCGATACGCGCATATACGTTAAAAGAAAAGCGTTCAAATAAGCTTTCGCAGGCTTTCCGAATACGCTGAATCTCTTCATCAGGTAAATCGATTGGCGTTAACTTCCTGGATAATCCGGGCAGGTATTTCGAGCGGTAGTCAAATACTTCTTTTCCTTTGACAATCTCTGTTGGAGGCAAAGCTACTGGAGTGCCATCTTCTTGCTGCACAACAATGCAGGAGAATTCACGTCCTTCAATAAAGCTTTCTACCACTACTTCCGATTCTCCGTCCAGCGCTTCGAGCCAAACGAAGTCATCACCTCCATTGAAGCGATCTCTGAGCTGATTCAGCAAGTCCTCAGGAAGACGAATCAAAGCATTATTAAGGAATACAGGTAAGCCTAGTCCTTCGCGGATATCGCAACAGGTACGCACCCATTCCGCTT
>JALRIQ010000367.1 GCA_023277325.1 Bacteroidia bacterium
TCTATAGCTTTGTTTGCCCGTGTAGGTGGCGGAATTTATACCAAAGCGGCCGATGTTGGAGCCGATTTAGTAGGTAAAGTTGAAGCAGGAATTCCTGAAGACGACGTACGTAACCCTGCTACTATCGCTGATAACGTTGGAGATAACGTAGGTGACGTAGCCGGTATGGGTGCTGACTTGTTCGGTTCTTATGTAGCGACCATTCTTGCTACCATGGTTTTGGGACGTGAGATTGTTTCTGAAGATGCATTTGGAGGAATTGCTCCTATCCTATTGCCGATGATGATTGCTGGTTTGGGAATTGTATTCTCTATCATCGGTATGATGTTGGTGAAAATCAAAAACGACCAAGGCGACGTTCAAAAAGCATTGAACCTTGGAAACTGGTCATCTTTAATCATCACAGGTATTGTTTCTTTCTTCCTTGTTAACTGGATGCTTCCAGAAACCATGGATATCCGTGGTGAGATTTTCACGAAGATGGATGTATTCTACGCCATTGTTTTAGGCTTGGTTGTAGGTGCATTGATGAGTATCATCACTGAATACTATACAGCAATGGGCAAACGCCCTGTGCTTTCTATCGTTAAACAATCTGCTACAGGTCACGCAACGAACATCATCGGCGGACTTTCTGTAGGTATGGAATCTACTGTACTTCCAATCTTGGTATTGGCTGCAGGTATTTACGGTTCATACGAATTTGCTGGTCTTTACGGTGTGGCTATCGCTGCTGCCGGTATGATGGCTACTACGGCGATGCAACTTGCTATCGACGCTTTCGGACCGATTGCCGATAACGCGGGTGGTATTGCTGAAATGAGCCAATTGCCAGAAGAAGTTCGCGGACGTACCGATATCCTCGATGCAGTAGGTAACACTACCGCTGCGGCTGGTAAAGGTTTTGCGATTGCTTCTGCTGCCCTTACTTCTCTTGCACTTTTTGCTGCATTCGTAGGAATTGCAGGAATTGATAGCATTGACATCTATAAAGCCGACGTATTGGCTGGATTATTTGTTGGAGGAATGATTCCATTCATCTTCTCTTCATTGGCAATTGCTGCGGTAGGTCGCGCTGCGATGGATATGGTGAACGAGGTTCGTCGCCAGTTCCGCGAAATTCCAGGTATCATGGAATACAAAGCAAAACCAGAATACGAGAAATGTGTTGAAATCTCTACCAAAGCTTCTATCCGTGAAATGATGATGCCAGGTGCGATTGCTTTGATCGTTCCAATCATCGTTGGATTCATCTTCGGCCCTGAAGTATTGGGTGGATTGCTTGCCGGTGTTACCGTGAGTGGTGTATTGATGGGAATCTTCCAAAACAACGCCGGTGGTGCTTGGGATAACGCGAAAAAATCATTTGAAAAAGGTGTTGAAATCGACGGAGAGATTTACTACAAAAAATCTGAGCCACATAAAGCTTCTGTTACTGGAGATACAGTAGGTGATCCATTCAAAGACACTTCTGGTCCTTCTATGAACATCTTGATTAAATTGATGTCGATTGTGGCATTGATTATCGCTCCGCATATCAGCGTGGGTGGTGGACACGGAACTACTGGTCATGGCGATTGCTGCAAGAAAACTGAACAAACTGTTTGCATGGAGCATGGAGCGAAAGGCTGCCCTTCCGATTGTGAACATTACTCAGACGGAAAAAGCTGCAATCATGAGTCTTGCAAAAAAGAAGGTCATGAAAATTGCACCCATCATAAAGGTGGTGAAGATAAAAAAGCGTGCTGCAAGATTCCTGCTGAAGGCGATAGCACTTCACACAAAGGACATCATGAAGGTGGACATCATCAAGAGGAAACTCCTGCAGATACCACCAAATAAACCAAGAATTTAGAATTCGAAAAGGCGGAGTAAAATCCGCCTTTTTTATTGACCAACCTTTGATTTGAAGGGGATTCCATTAACTTTGCCCCCCGTTATTAAGACATGCTAAACAGACGTTTACTGCGGATAAAAGTGTTTCAAGCCCTTTATGGGTATCAACAGGATGAGGCCCGCGACAAAAAATCGGTTCTTAGCTTCCTGGAGAAAAGCGTGAAACATGTAGAAGATGAATATATCTTTCTACTCTCCCTGCCTATTGATTTGCGTTACTATGTAGAGAATGAGCAAAATCCTGAAGAGATTTTGTATGTCCCTACGAAGAAGGATATAGAAACTGGTAAAACCTTTATTTATAACCGTTTGATCAATATCCTTGATCGAAGTGATGATTTAACTAGAAAAATCAAATCCTGCGGACTGAATTGGCACAATCATAAAGAAGAGATGCGTATTCTCTTCAATGGGTTTAAAACTTCCAGCTATTTCCAAAAATACCTGGCTGGTGAGAAAAAAGACTTTGAAGCTCAAAAGACCTTGATGATGCATTTCTACAAGGACTATTTGCCGAAACAAGAGGAGTTGCATTCTTTAATGGAAGAGATTTTCATCCATTGGAACGACGACAAAAAAGCAGTCTTTAATTCCCTGATCAAAACCATCGAGCCTTTGAATGAAAGCGAGGACGAGCTTTCTCTTAAGCCATTGAGTGATGATTACGATGAAGATTGGGCCTTCTGCAAAACGCTTTTGAACAATTGCATGAGCAATGAAAATGAACTTACTGAGCTAATTTCGGATAAAACCAAAAAATGGGACAGTGAGCGAATTGCCGATATAGACATGATCCTGATGCGTATGTCGCTTTCAGAACTGCTCTATTTCCCGAATATCCCAATCAAAGTGAGTATCAATGAATACTTAGACATCTCAAAAATTTACAGTACCCCAAAAAGTTCTGTATTTTTGAATGGTATTCTTGATAAACTCATGAATGAAATGAAAGCAAGTGGCCGAATTAAAAAAGCAGGCCGCGGTTTGGTTGAATAAGCTATCTAACCTAAATGAATAATAGACATGAATAAAATAAGCATTAGCACATTAGCAGCTGCGCTCTTTTTTCTTGCAGCATGTAATTCTGGTGGCGGTGAAAACACCCAAGAGCCTGCAGAAAACCAAATGCAAACGCAAGAGGCACCCCAAATCGATCCAGGCACGGTGAATAACCCAATGACTGCTGAGCAACCAGAGGCAGACCCTAACGACCCTACGCTACCTGTTCTTTCTTTTGAATCAGACAACTTCGAGTTCCCGGGAACCATTATGGAAGGTGAGCGCGTTCGTCATAGTTTTAAATTTACCAATACGGGTAAAAGCGACTTGATCATCTCTGATGCTTCGGCACCATGTGGATGCACTATTCCTTCATACTCTAAAGAACCAATTGCTCCAGGTGAATCTGGAAAAATTGATGTAGAATACAATAGCGAAAACCGCGGAGGTGGTCGCCATGAAAAATCAGTTCGTGTCACTTCGAATGCAATTCCTAAAGTAAAAGAATTGCGCATCGTAGTGAATGTAACCCCTAAAAACGCAGAATAATTGATGAATACGCTTTTCTTAATGGCTGGACCTGAAGGAGGTTCAGGTGGAATGATCCAGATGGTACTTATTCTGGGTGTGGTGTTTGTTTTTATGATCTTACCTCAGATCAGAAAAAATAAGGAAATGAAGAAGTTCCGCTCTACAATTGGCAAGGGAGATAAAGTTGTACTTACAGCTGGAATCCATGCAAAGATTTTAGAGGAAAACGATGATACCTATATCATCGAAACAGAAGGACAAAACCGATTAAAAATCGATAAAGCAGCTGTCTCCATGGAATCTACCCGCGCGGTATATCCCAAAGACGGTGATTCTAAAAAATAATTCAATATGAACCCCGGTATTCCCTATCGGGGTTCTTTTTTATGCTACGAATTGGAATAACAGGCGGCATTGGCAGCGGAAAAACTACGGTATGTAAAATTTTCGCTCAGTTCGGCATTCCGGTATACTCTGCCGACGACCAGGCAAAACGTCTGATGGTAGAAAACGATACCCT
>JALRIQ010000368.1 GCA_023277325.1 Bacteroidia bacterium
CCTCGTAGACGTACTGACTCCAAACCATCGTTCTTACTTATCTTCCTTTTCGGGCTTCTCTTTTATCCCAGTTAATGAGATTGAAGTTGACTCCTTCACATGGGGTGGTATGGAAGACGGCTTTATGTGGGTAGACGATAAAATGCGTCTTGTACCTCGTGTAATGCGCGGAACCTTCTTAAGAACAGCACGCCAGCTTGTTACTGAAGGAAATAACCAAAAAGCGATTGCTTTATTGGATGAATGCTTGAAGGATATCCCGGATAGGAACATGCCTTTCGAGGGCTATAATATTGAAATAGGAGAAGCCTATTACCTCGCTGGAGATAAAGAAAAAGGAGCCGCTGTTTTGGACATCATCGCCAAGCGCGAACTGGAAAAAGGCAAATACCTCCAACAATTCAAAGGCAATGCTTATCCTCAAGCTGCGCAGCAATTGCAGTACGCCAAACAAATTATAGGCGCTGCACAGCAAATTGCTACCCAGTATCAGGATATGGACAGCGCTAATGAATACGGAGCGATGCTCACCGAATTGAACTAATGAGTCGTTATTACGACATACTTCTAAGCAAAAGCCGATTGACCATAGGGTTGATCGGCTTTGTGCTTTTTCTCTTGATGCTTGGCCATGGCTCCTGGCGTCGGCCGGATGCGATTCGCCACGATATGACCAGCTATTACGGCTATTTGCCCGCCACAATCATCTACCACGACCTGACGCTTTCTTATATCGATGACCCCATGTTCGAAGGGCAATATGACTGGACCAATGAGGTAGAAAACGGACGCATTTTCCGCATGACCATGGGAATTGCCGTTTTGGAAAGCCCTTTTTTCTTGCTGGCAGATGGTTTTGTGCGCCTTAGCGGTGATGAGCGTATTGCTTACTCCAAGCCCTATTACTTTTTCATGTACCTCGGCACCATTGTTTACCTGTGCTGGGGACTCTTTTTCCTCTTCAAACTACTTGCTGAGAGGTTCTCGGCAGGGATAGCTTTATTAAGCTGTCTGGCTTTAGTCTTTGGCACCAACCTCTATTACTATACCCTGGACGAAGCTTTGATGTCGCATGCATTTAACTTCTTCCTCTATTCAGCTCTTATTTATTATACCGTCAGCTGGCATCGAGAAAGCAAGGTTAGCACAGCCCTGAAAATCGGACTTTGCATCGGGTTACTCACCCTTATCCGTCCGATTCATATCATTGCCGTGCTTATTCCATTGTTATATGATGGCCATTTGCCGACGAAATGGAAGGCTCTAAGCACCCATTTCTCTCATATTATATGGATTGCTATGGTGGCTTTTTTCACTGTGTTTCCGCAGCTCCTCTATTGGAAGCTGCTAACCGGAAGTTGGCTTAACTATACCTATGGGGATGAGCATTTCTTCTTCAATGATCCGATGATAGTCAAAGGGTTACTGGGATTCAGAAAAGGATGGTTGATCTATTCACCATTGCTCTTTTGGGCCTTCATTGGAATGCGTGTCTATTTCAAAAAAGACCGTTCCCTGGCATTGGTATTTTTGAGTCTTGTACCCCTTTATGTGTACATCATCTTTAGCTGGTGGTGCTGGTGGTATGGCGGTAGTTTTGGATCCCGCCCGATGATCGACCTTCTTCCGCTTTTTGCTTTTCCTTTGGCTGCTTTCTTCGCATGGATGTCTAAGCGTTTACGCTACGGGGGAATTGTCTCAATCACATTTATCGCCGTCTTCGTAAGCCTCAACATCTTCCAAACCCGTCAATACAAAAGTTCTCTATTGCATTGGGATAGCACAACCTGGCCACTGTACAAAGCGGTATTCCTGAGTAAAAAATGGCCGGCCAACTATGAAGAGCTCCTTTCCCCTCCCGATTATGAGGCCGCGAAAAAGGGAGAACGTGATATCTAGATGCGGTATATTCCGATTTAATTCTGTTTTTTGCTAAGGAATGGCCGCCTTGAACCTTGTAATCCCTTGCTATAATCCTCCTGAAAACTGGGCAGAGGACCTCATTTCGCGCAGCCGAGCCTTTCGCGAATTCCTTCAACAGGATTTTGCACTAACGCTTATCAATGATGCATCCACCAAAGGAGTTGATGAATCATCCATTCAGTTATTGCGTGATAATATTGATGATTTTCAATTCATTACCTATACCAAAAATCACGGAAAAGGCTACGCTTTAAGGGAAGGAATTGATCAAATTCGAGAGGGAAATATTCTGTATACCGACATTGATTTTCCCTATGAATTCGAAAGCATGAAAGCAGTATTGACGGCCCTTGAAGAAGGGAGTGATA
>JALRIQ010000369.1 GCA_023277325.1 Bacteroidia bacterium
CAAGATTGATATTGGTCCCGATGCTTATTTGGTCTCCTTTAACCCACTGGAAGGAGCTCGCTTTACCATCGGTGCAAAAACCAATTACCTGTGGAGTGAACGTTTTCAATTCCGAGCGAGGCTAGGATATGGTACACGCGATGGAAGGTTTAAATACATGGCCCAGGGGGATATGTTTCTCTCCAAAAAACATTGGTCCATTCTAGGTTTCCGGCAGAAAGACGATGTGGAGCAAATTGGGGTGACCGATCAAAGTTATGAGCAGTCGAACCTGTTTACCACCTTTGCTTTGTTTCAGGCGGTGCAAATGAACCGTACAAATGAGCAGACCTTTTATATCTCTCGTCAGCACAATTCTTCCTGGTCGAACCGCATCGTATTTCAAACCAAACACTACATGTTTGAGCCGGTAGGCGACCAATTTAATTTTGCCTTTTTTAAAGAGAATAGTCCGAACAATACAATTATTGCTAGCGACTTCCGCACCACAACATTAACCATCGATACACGCTTTGCGTATCAGGAACAATTCATCCTGGATCATAATGAGCGTTACTCTTTGGGTGCCCAAAAAGGACCGGCTGTTACCTTATCCTATACCCATGGCTTCAAAGATTTTTTCCGTGGGGAGTACAATTACGACAAAGCAACAATCAGTCTGCAGCAATGGGTGCGCATGGGTCGCTTTGGTGAAGGGAGTTATATCCTGACAGCAGGAAAAGTATTTGCCGATTCGCTTCCATACCCCTTATTGGATGTGCAAAGAGGCAACCAATCTATCCTTGCCAACCGCTACACGTACAACCTCATGAACCTTTTTGAGTTTGTATGCGACCAGTATGTGGCCTTCAATTACGAACACCATTTTGGAGGTGCATTCTTCAACCGTGTTCCTTATGTGAAAAAGGCCAAGCTGCGGTTTTTTGTCACGGGAAAGAGCATTTGGGGTTCTATTTCTCAGCAAAACCTGAACCTTTTGCCAACCGTCGATGAATCAGGAAGGTCGGTAACACAATTCTACCAATTGAACCGTGAGCCTTATGTGGAAGTAGGCTACGGCATTGAAAATATCTTTGCAATTGGTCGTGTCGATTTTATCCATCGATTGACACACCTGAGCAATCCGGGAATCAATCGCTTCGGAATTAAAATTTCGGCGCAATTTACCTTCTGATTAATTCGCCTTTTCCACCCTTAGGGACGCAAAAATTTCTATCTTTGCCCGATTTTCTAGATTCCCATTATGCCTAAAGATAGTTCCATTCGTTCGGTATTGATTATTGGTAGTGGCCCGATTATTATTGGCCAGGCCTGTGAGTTTGATTATTCTGGAAGCCAAGCTGCTCGCGCACTGCGCGCTGAAGGAGTAGAAGTTTCTCTTATAAATTCGAACCCAGCAACAATCATGACAGATCCTGTTACGGCTGATCATGTTTACCTCCTACCACTTACCCCCGCCTCCATCGAGAAGATCTTGCAGGAAAGACAAATTGATGCCGTACTTCCGACTATGGGAGGACAAACCGCATTGAACCTATGCATCGATGTGGAAGAAATGGGAATCTGGGATAAATATAATGTCCGCATCATCGGTGTGGAGATTGCCGCCATCGAAACCACAGAAAACCGCGAGAAGTTCCGCCAGCTCATGATTGACCTCGGCATCGATGTGGCTCCTTCCCGCATTGCAAATAGCTTCCTTGAAGGAAAAGAGGCTTCTCAGGAAATCGGATTTCCTTTGGTAATTCGCCCTTCTTATACCCTTGGAGGAACAGGTGGTGGATTTGTGCATCGTAAAGAAGACTTTGATGAGGCCTTGAAAAGAGGTCTGGAAGCATCACCTACCCATGAGGTATTGGTGGAGAAAGCCGTACTCGGATGGAAAGAGTATGAGCTTGAGTTGCTTCGTGATAATAAAAATGATATTGCCGTTATCTGTACCATCGAGAATTTAGATCCGATGGGAATTCATACAGGAGACTCAATAACGGTTGCGCCAGCGATGACGCTCTCAGATACCTGTTTCCAGGAAATGAGAAACCAGGCATTCCGCATGATGCGCGCCATGGGTGATTTTGCGGGAGGATGTAACGTACAGTTCTCGGTAGACCCAGAAACAGAAAAAATTATTGCCATCGAAATCAACCCACGGGTATCGCGCTCGTCGGCCTTGGCTTCGAAAGCAACGGGTTACCCAATTGCGAAGATTGCGGCATTGCTTTCTTTGGGATATAACCTCGATGAATTAACCAATCCGGTAACCAAAACTACCTCGGCCTTCTTCGAGCCTTCTATCGATTATGTCATCGTAAAAGTGCCAAGATGGAACTTTGATAAGTTCAAAGGAGCAGATAATACCCTCGGACTCCAAATGAAGTCGGTAGGAGAGGTGATGAGTATCGGACGTAGCTTCCAGGAAGCCCTTCAAAAGGCTTGTCAGTCGTTAGAGATTGGTCGTGACGGACTTGGTGCTGACGGAAAACAAACCCGCAACCTCGATAAGATTCTTCACTCACTCGAGCATCCAAGCTGGGACCGCATATTCGACGTGAAAGACGCTTTGGCGATGGGTGTTCCGGTAACATCTGTTCAGAAGATCACCAAAATCGACCGTTGGTTCTTGTTGCAAATTCAAGACCTCGTGAAGGTAGAAACAGAGATTCGCCGTTTCAGCATTAACAATTTGCCAATTGAGTTGATGCAGGAAGCGAAGCAAAAAGGTTTCTCGGACGCGCAAATTGCTCACCTATTGGGAAGCGATACCGCAGAAGAAGACGTTTATAAGCGCAGAAAAGAATTGGGCGTAAACAGGGTTTATAAAATGGTAGATACCTGCGCCGCTGAATTCCCAAGCGATACCAATTATTTCTACTCCACCTTTGATGGGGAGAATGAATCAGTGGTTTCGGATAAGAAAAAAATTATCGTACTGGGTTCAGGACCTAACCGTATCGGTCAGGGAATCGAGTTCGATTATTCTTGTGTACACGGATTGCTTGCTGCAAAAGAGTCGGGTTATGAGGCCATCATGGTGAACTGTAACCCGGAGACGGTATCTACCGACTTCGATATGGCCGATAAACTCTACTTTGAGCCGGTATACTGGGAGCACTTGTACGAACTGATTGAAATGGAGAAGCCTGAAGGGGTGATCGTTCAATTGGGCGGACAAACAGCTTTGAAACTTGCTGAAAAGCTTCATGAGAAAGGCATCAAAATCATCGGTACAAGCTATGAAAACATGGATATCGCCGAGGACCGTGGTCGTTTCTCAGACCTTCTCAAAGAACTTGACATTCCATATCCATTGTATGGCGTTGCTGAAACAGCCGATGAAGCCATCGAAATTGCGCATAAAGTAGGGTATCCGGTATTGGTACGTCCTTCTTATGTATTGGGTGGTCAGGGTATGAAAATCGTTATCAACGACGAAGACCTTGAGCATGCAGTAGTAAGTTTATTGGGCGATATGCCGGGCAACCGCGTATTGATTGACCATTTCCTCGACCGTGCAGAAGAGTCGGAGTCCGACAGTATCTGTGATGGGGAAGATGTTCATGTTATTGGTATGATGGAGCATATTGAACCTGCGGGTATCCACTCTGGAGACTCTTCAGCAGTATTGCCACCATTCAGTCTTTCAGACAATGTTCAGAACCTAATGCGTGAGTATACCAAGAAATTGGCCTTGGCCTTGGATATCCGCGGACTATTAAACATCCAGTTCGCCATCAAGGATGAAAAGGTATACGTGATTGAAGCGAATCCACGTGCCTCACGGACCGTTCCATTCATTTGCAAGGCCTACGGAGTTCCTTATGTGAATATTGCCACCAAGGTGATGCTAGGGGCCAATAAGCTCAAAGACTTTACCATTGAAGAGAAGCTGGAAGGTTATGCGATCAAGCAGCCGGTATTCTCTTTCAATAAATTCCCGAAAGTAAACAAGGAATTAGGACCTGAAATGAAATCTACCGGAGAGGCAATTCTCTTCATCAAAGATTTGCAAGACCCTGAATTCCGTCATCTGTACAAGGAGAAATCTATGTACTTGAGTAAATAAGAAAGGAAGCCTTCATGCTGAAAGTTATTTTCTATGTGGTCATCATCTACTTTGTCTATAAGCTGTACAAAGCTTTTAGTCAGGCTAAGGTGATTGTAAAGTCGTTTCATTACCACGACAACCGCCAACAAGCTCCACGTGAAGAGGAGGAAGGGAAAGTGACTATAAAAGAAAAACCCGCCAAAGGGGCGGGATCTCAATCGTCTTTAAATGACGGGGAATATGTTGACTTCGAAGAAGTAAAAGACTAATTACCAGTCGTCTTCGTCGATAATCACTGGCTCTTTCAAAGCCTTCTGAATTTCCCCGATCAAGGAATTAATTTGTTTGTCAGCAGCTCTTAGAAGCAAGTCATTGTAAATGATGCTTCTTTCAGCGCGCACATAATATTCCAGATAAGCATACTCCGGCTGGGTTTTACCCGCAGCATTTTCAGGCATGATATGCTTCAAATGGTCGATATCGTATTTGTATTTACCGTCCTTAAAACGGAGGGCAAGTTTAAACTCAAGATTCCCTACATTCTCTGTCACATACTTGTTTTTCTGCATGTGATAAGGAAGTTTTAAGGTCATGATGATCTTGTCCATGTTTACAGAAGACTCTTTGAAATCTTTGTCTTTTAACTCAAACTTGGTCATCAAATATTTTTTGGCACGCAAGTAAAGCGAGTCATAGTAAGAATCTTCTTGTTCTACAATACCGGTATAGGTAATCATTTCGGTAATTGTATCGTAAGGCATGGTGATGCGGATATAAGGTTTCTTTTCTGCCTTCTTTGGCTTTTCTTCTTCATCACCATAGTAAGGATCATAGGCGTCATAGCCATCCTCATAAGGATCTTGTGTCGAGTCTGGCCCCGCCTCGTAATCATAATAGTTGTCATATCCAGTATTGTCCTCCTCATACTGAGCAAATGCCTTGGAAGTGCCAAGAGCAATTAAAAGAAGAGCGGATACAGCAAATAAACTTAGCTTCATAATCTTTGAAATTCTAGACGAAAATATGGAAGTGCAAACAATATAGAAACGAAAAATTTTTAAACGTGTCAATTTGTTTAATTCTCTTATATTTTGCGTTTATACTTTAAACGTATGCGAGGTAAATTTATTTTAAGTTGTATTCTATTTGTTTTTGTTCTGGCTTGTGAAACAAAGCCCTCTACTCGCAAAGAGCAGTCCATTGATAATGATTCGCTGATTAATCATCAACAATCTCACGCAAATAGCGATGAAGTTTCTTTAGATTCATTAAGTTTAAAATTGCGTGTAAACTTTGATAGTCAGGAGCTTAGTGGATCAGCTACCTGGTTTGTTCGCGCCAAAGAAGGTGTGGATGAATTGGCATTGGATATTCGGTCCATTGAGGTCAAAGAAGTGTTGGTCGATGGCGTAAAAACCAGCTTTAAGTTAGGAAAAGATCATCCTGTTTACGGTCAGGGCCTCTATATTCCTATCACTGGCGACGTCGAAATAGTAGAGGTTCGTTATAAAACTTTTCCCTCTGCCGAAGCGCTTCAGTGGATGAGTGGAGAGCAAACATCAGGTGGAAAGCCATTTTTGTATACCCAAAGTCAGGCAATTCTGGCAAGAAGCTGGGTTCCCTGTATGGATCTTCCTGCAAATCGCTTTACCTATTCAGCAGCCATTTATTGTGAAGCTCCCTTTCGTCCGCTTATGAGCGCCGAAAATCCAAAAGAAGCAGATGAAGAAGGGTGGTACCATTTTGCTATGCGCGAACCAATTCCTTCCTACTTATTGGCTTTGGCAGCAGGCGAGTTGGAGTACCGCGCCTACGATGAGCGTTGTGGGGTGTTTGCAGAGCCGGTGGTGATGGAAATCGCCTATAAAGAACTAGTTGACTTGCCTGAGATGATGGAAGCCGCAGAAGCGCTTTACGGTCCCTATAGCTGGGGACAATACGATGTTTTGTTCCTGCCTTCTTCCTTTCCTTTTGGAGGGATGGAAAATCCACGTCTAACCTTTGCCACACCTACTATTCTTGCTGGCGATGGTTCCTTGGTTTCCTTGGTAGCGCATGAATTAGCGCATTCCTGGTCGGGTAATTTGGTTACGAACCGCACCTGGAACGACTTCTGGCTAAACGAAGGTTTTACGGTATACTTTGAACAACGTATCATGGAGTCTGTATATGGAAAAGAATACGCCGATATGCTCCGTGTATTGGGCTACCAGGACCTCAAAGAAACACTAGAGGAAATGGGTCCAAATAATCTGGATGCACGCTTATATCTCGAATTGGATGGCCGCGATCCCGATGAGGGCATGAGTGATATCGCCTATGAAAAGGGAAGATTCTTCCTCGAACATATCGAACATATCGTTGGACGTGAAAGATTCGATGCATTTCTGAAAACCTATTTTGCGAAACATGCTTTCCAAACCATGACCACGGCAGGTTTTATCGATTACCTCAAAGCGAATTTGCTGAATCAAAATCCTTCCTATCTCAAGCAGGCCAATATTGATGCCTGGGTATATCAGGCAGGACTTCCTAAAGGTTTTGTGCCTCCTCAGGCAGCAGCATTTGACCAGGTAGACAAATTGAGTCCAAAATTATTGGCAGGGAAACAAGAGGCGATCAATGCGACGGCCAAATGGACCACCCATCATTGGTTGCATTTTATACGCGGTATTCAAGCTCCGGCAGACACTGCACAGCTGAGAACCCTTGAAAAGGTCTTTGAGTTTAGTCGGGCTAATGCGGAGATTGCCAATGCCTGGCTGGTACTTTCCGTTCAAAGCGATTGGCAGGCCATGACACCAACAATTGAGGAGTTTTTAACCGTGGTTGGCCGCAGAAAATTCCTGACTCCGCTTTATGGTGCCATGAATCAAGCCGGTCCGTATTGGAAACAAACTGCACAGGACATTTACGCCAAAGCGCGCAAAGGGTATCATGCGGTATCTGTCCATAGTTTGGATGAGATGCTCCTAGAAAAAGCGCAGTAGCCCATGCAATTGCCTTCTCCCGAACAGGAACTTGATCTTCCTTTCTTTAAAGAGAGAGGAATAAGCTGTTGGATAAAACGGGATGACCTGATTCACCCATTTGTGAGTGGAAACAAGTGGCGTAAGCTCAAACCTATAGTCGACTTAGCTATAGATGGGGGTGCAGATACGCTTGTTTCCTTTGGGGGTGCTTGGTCAAATCATCTGTTGGCGCTGTCTGCCGCTGCGGCAATGAATGGAATGCAGTCGAGAGGTATCGTGCGCGGTGAAGCGGTAAGCAACCCCTTGCTTAGTCTATGCAAACAGTTTGGGATGAACCTGGAATTTGTTTCCAGAGAAGAATTCCGTGCACTCAGGCATGAACAAACT
>JALRIQ010000370.1 GCA_023277325.1 Bacteroidia bacterium
TGAAATTCCCGTCGCTATTACAAATCTATCCTTATCAATCATGCTTTTTCACTTAAAATTGTCGCCCCGTCCATTGACAGGAGCTAGCTAAAATTCAAGGAATATGCCACGACCTATTCCATGGCCTTTTGTCAGTCGAAGAGCCTCGACCGTTTCATCAAGAGCACAAAACCGAGCAAACAGAGTCCGGTGAAAAGTCCGAGATAGGCGGCTTCGCTGTAAAAACCCAGTATTAGTTTTCCGCTGAAAAAGAGAAATCCATAGGTAAAGCCTACCGCCAATAACCAACACAAAAGCTGAATGCCCAGTTTTGGAATATTGAAGTTGCCGTTCACCTTATCCGCCACGGGTTTCCAGAATCCTCCCGGCTGCACTCTGCTGTAAAAACGTTCCAAATGTCCCGGATCCACCGGCTTAGTGAGGTAAGTAACCGTTAGCCAAACGAGGGAACAAGCGCCAAGAATGATAAAGAAGGAATAAGGAAAATACAGCCAAGGATATTCAGCCATTACCATAGACTGCGGTGTTTCACCTTCTGGAATAAGCGTTAATACACTCTCTTTAGCTGTGCGAATTCCAAACAAGATCCCATATACCACGAAAGGAGTAATCGTTGCGGCAATTTCCGACCATGCATTAATCCTCCACCAATACCAGCGTAAAATCAATACCAATCCTAAACCTGCGCCGCATTCCATGATGAAGGTCCATACGCCTTCGATACTGCTCACAAAGGTGGTGGCGATAAGTCCACAGGCCATAATGCCCAATGTCATGAATCGGCTCACCCTTACTTTATACGCATCGCTTTTGGCATTGGCACCTGGCACAAACCGCAGGAAAAAGTCGTTCACCAAATAACTGGCTCCCCAGTTCAGTTGGGTAGAAATCGTACTCATATAAGCCGATAAAAAGGCCACGAGGAGAAGGCCACGAAGACCGTCGGGCAGGTAATCCTTCATCGCCATTACATAGCCCGCTTTTGGATCGGATTGAATCACTTCAGGATAAAGTACCACTGCACAGAGTGCCACGATAATCCATGGCCATGGACGTAAGCAATAATGAGCGACATTAAAAAACAGACTCGCATACACCGAATGTTTTTCGTTTTTGGTACTCATCATACGTTGAGCCACATAGCCGCCACCTCCAGGTTCTTGTCCGGGATACCAGCTACTCCACCACATAAAACCCACATAAGCCAAGAATGCCGCAGGAGCTAATACGAGCTGTGTCATATCGATTCCACCGGAACTATCCAACAACGGCAAAAAGTTCAATGTTCCTTCCGGGAGCTTAGCTTTTAAGCCTTCCATCCCTCCTACTTCCTGACTGTTCAGTACCAGGTAGGCCAATACAATGCAGCCGATCATGGCCACAAAAAACTGGACGACATCGGTAAAAACAACACCCAGTAAGCCCGATACAGAGGCGTATCCCATTACCACGAGCATGGCGATAGCGGTATAGATAAAGGCAGTTTCTTCGCTGAGTCCGAAGAAAACGATGAACAAGGTAATCAGCGCCCGATTTACCCAGGCGATGATCATCATATTCATAAACAAACCCAGATAAATCGACTTAAAGCCACGAAGAATGGCGGCTGGCTTTCCGGTATAGCGGAACTCAATCAACTCCACTTCGGTAAGCACTTCAGCTCTGCGCCATAAACGCGCAAAGAAAAAGGTGGTAAGGAGTCCGCCGATGGCAAAATTCCACCAAAGCCAATTTCCTGCGATACCATCTTTAGCTACAAGTTCAGTAACTGCCAATGGGGTATCGGCAGCGAAGGTGGTGGCGACCATTGAGATTCCTGCCAGGTACCAGGGTAAGTTGCGCCCACCCAGGAAAAAGGATTCCAAACCTTTGCTGGCCTTCTTACTGAAGTGAAAGCCAATGTATAAGGTGATGAGGAAATAGATCACAATGACCCATATATCCGCGTTGCTCAGACTCATAGGAACCAAATCTAGGAGAATCCATTGCAATTGCCAATGCTTTTGTCAAACTTTGAAAGGAATGAAAAAGAAAACGAGGAGAAGTCCTAAGAAAAAGTCAATTCGTCGCTCCCTTCCCGGATCGGCTCCCGGCCAATATGTATTCGATACGGGGGAACAAGCACTCCTGAATCTATTTAGCTATAATGAAACTTCGTTGAAGCATCAGCTGTTTGCAAACGTGGCCGAGGCGCGTGGTTATATGGACAGTCATCCAGAAGAAAAACATTGGCTGCAAATTATAGGCTATGGAAATACTGACTTCTTCAATGATTTAAAGGATCATTTTGAAATTCATCCGCTTGAGCTGGAAGATATTTTAAGCAGCAATGCCCGTCCGAAGATGGAAATCCATCAGGGAAAAGTCTTTGATATCAGTCGCATGCTCCATTATAATGAAGAGCTGCATTTGATGGATGAACAGTTCAACCTATTCTATACCGACAACTGGATAATTAGCCTTCAAGAAACCAGTCTGGATTGTTTCAATCCCGTTAAAGAGCGCATTAAGATTGAAGGAACACTGATTCGCAAATCGCCGGCTTTCTATCTCTATTATGCGATTAGCGATGCGATCATCGATAATTATTTCCCTATGATGGAATCGGTGGAAAGCAGGCTGGAGACGATTGAGGAGGAATTATTTGATAGGCCCTCGCGGCATCACCTCAACGAGATTCAGCTCATTCGTCGTGATCTTCTCACCATGCGCAAAACGATTACTGCTGAAAAAGAAAACCTGGCCGATTTAATTCGGGGTATGGATGCCGAGCGGCAGGAACGTTTTGGCTTGTATATGCAGGATGCCTATGAGCACTGTGTGCATATTTTAGAATTGATCGATAGCCAGAAGGAAATTGCCTTTTCTCTCATTGATATTTACCTCTCCTCTCAGAACAACCGCATGAGTGAGGTGATGAAAGTACTGACAGTAATCAGCAGTATCTTTATTCCTCTTTCTTTTGTTGCGGGATTATATGGAATGAACTTTTCTTCACAAAGCCCTGATGGTGAGCGATTTGCGCATAATATGCCCGAATTATACCAGCCCTATGGATATTTTACCGTCTTGGGCGTTATGCTACTTATCGTGCTTGGTCAGCTCATCTTCTTCCGCAGAAAAGGCTGGATTTGATCCCAAATGTGCTTCCCATTTTGCTAGTTTTTTCTATACCTTTGTCTGAAAGCATAAAATTTATGTATATGAAAAAACTAGGAATCATGTTCGCTTTGGCCGGAGTAATTACTTTCGGACTAAGCTCTTGCGGCGGAGACGACGAAGAAGTTGCGAAGCCAACCCCAAAATTCGACTTTAAAACCGGAGCTGGGTACACTTCTGCAAGTGGAAACATCAATGCAGGTAATACTGTAAAAATTGGTATCGAAGCTTCAGGAAGTGAAAATTTGGAAAGCGTTGGAGTTAGAGCGCAAGTGGGAACTGCACAACAAACTATTTTCCCATTAGCTTCTACTGGTGACTCAATCCTTGCTTCTAAAACCAAAGACATCTCTTTGGATTTTGAATACCAAGTAGGTTCATTGCCAACTACAGAAAAAATCACGGTTATCGTGAAAATGAGCAATGGAACACAAACGTCTAAAACTATTAACTTAACCGTTACTGCGGCGGCTAAGCCTGTAACTGATGCTCCAGGTCGTCAGATTGGTGGACAAACCAATGCTACTTACGGTTCATACTGGTCAATGGAAGTAAACTCTGCAAAATTGGAATCAGACGCGAATGCGGATCCAGCTTCTATCGACTGGGTATACTACTACGGATCGACTAACGACGCTACTTTCGCTGCGCCAAACGACGCTACTTTGCAAAGCAGCAACGTAATGAACAACCCAAATCTTTCTACTTGGGGAACTAAAAATGCAACCAAATTCAAAAAAGCAAGCGCAGGCTTCGACTTCGACGGATTGACTACAAGCACTCAGTTGCTTTCAGAAATTTCTGCTGGAGCTCCTGCTCTTACTGCAATCACTAAAATGCTAATTGGTGATGTTTACATCTTCGTTACTGAAGGCGGAAAAGAATACGGTGCAATTAAAATCGTTAGCAATACCCCAATAACTTCTCAAAGTTTGTTGACTTTCGATATGAAATTTGTTTCTGAGCAATAATCAGAAGCCACTTTATTAAAAAAGTCCCGGCAATTTGTCGGGACTTTTTTTATGCTTTGTGTATCTGGTACACTTAATATTCTTTAACTTAGTTGAAATGAAAAAAATTGCTGTATTTACCAGTGGAGGCGATAGCCCCGGAATGAACGCCTGTATTCGCGCTGTAGTTAGAACTGCCATCTACCATAAAATAGAAGTATACGGTATTCGCCGTGGTTATGAAGGTATGATTGAGGGAGATATTCAATTGATGGATTCACGCTCCGTAGCGAATATTATTCAGCGAGGTGGCACCATACTTAAAACCGCGCGCAGCAAAGAATTCATGACACCTGAAGGCCGCAAGAAGGCAGCAAAAAACCTAAAAAAGCTGGGAATAGAAGGCTTAGTTTGTATCGGTGGTAATGGAAGTTTTACCGGTGCACTCAAACTCTATGAAGAATTCGGCATTCGTTGTATAGGCGCTCCTGGAACGATTGACAATGATTTGTACGGTACGGACTATACCATTGGTTTTGATACCGCGGTAAATACTGCCCTTGATGCGATTGACCGTATTCGGGATACGGCTGATTCCCATAACCGAACTTTTTTTGTTGAAGTAATGGGCCGCGATGCAGGATTCATCGCCTTGCAAGTTGCTTTAAGTGGTGGTGCTGAGGCTGTGTTTGTTCCGGAAGTTGTAAACCGTAAAGATTGGATTGATCAGCTATTCTCCAAAAAACGCCGTAAAAAATCTTTCTCAATTGTTATCGTCGCCGAAGGAGAAGAAGAAGGTGGTGCTATGGTCCTCGCCCAAAAAGTGAAGGAAAAATATCCAGATATCGATCCGCGTGTAACCATTCTCGGACATATTCAACGTGGCGGAACTCCAAGCTCATCAGATAGAGTGCTGGCAACACGCATGGGTTCGGCAGCTGTCGAATCCCTATTGGCGGGAGAAACAAATAAAGCGGTGGGTATCATCAATGAAAAAATATGCCTGACACCTTTTGAAGAGGCTATTTTTAAACGCAAAGACATTCCTGAAGATCTATTGCGTCTGATAAAAATTCTAAACGTCTAAACCCGCTGCCTCCCTGGCTTGCAGCAAATGACGGGATTGGTGGTAAATCAGAAATGGGAAAAAATCACCTAGCCGTAATTTTAAAAACGGCATGCTTTGGCACCTGTTCAACTGTGAAATAAGTGCGTAAATCGGCCAGTTCCTCGTCGCTTATACCTGTATGTTTATGGATATGCTCAGCAAGTACAGAAAATGCCAATTGAAATTGCATAGACGAATTGTAGCGCGCCCGCGGTTTACCCGTTAAACAGGGATTACCAGCCCAATACCCAAGCGAAGATAAGCGGTGCAACGATGGTTGCGTCTGACTCTACAATGAATTTTGGTGTATTGATATCGAGTTTACCCCAGGTGATTTTTTCATTCGGTACAGCACCTGAATAAGAACCATAGGAAGTAGTTGAATCGCTAATTTGGCAGAAATAGCTCCAGAAAGGAACACCTTCCCATTCCAAATCCTGGTACATCATTGGCACCACACAAATTGGAAAATCGCCGGCAATACCTCCACCAATTTGGAAGAAGCCAACACCCTTTCCTTCGGAGTTTGCACGGTACCATTCGGTCAACCATACCATATATTCGATACCACTCTTCATGGTAGTCGCCTTCACTTCATTTTTTACCACATAAGAGGCAAAGATATTTCCCATGGTGCTGTCTTCCCAGCCACCCACGATAATTGGAATATTCTTTTCAACAGCGGCCAACATCCAGGAATCTTTTGGGTCAATTTCATAGTACTGCTCCAAAACGCCACTCTTAATCATTTGGAACATGAACTCGTGCGGGAAATAACGCTCTCCTTTCGCATCGGCAGCTTTCCAGAGCTCAACGATATGTTTTTGCAAACGACGAAATGCCTCTTCTTCTGGAATACAGGTATCCGTTACGCGGTTCAAGCCTTTTTCCAAAAGATCCCATTCTTGCTCTGGGGTAAGGTCGCGGTAATTCGGAATGCGCGTATAGTGACTATGTGCCACCAAGTTCATGAGGTCTTCCTCCAGGTTAGCGCCTGTGCAGGAAATGATATGAATTTTATCCTGACGAATCATTTCCGCCAAAGAAACACCCAACTCAGCGGTACTCATGGCTCCGGCCAGCGTAACCATCATTTTACCCCCTTCTAAAAGGTGCGTTTCATAGCCTTTAGCAGCATCTTTTAAGGCTGCAGCATTAAAATGACGATAATGATGATCGACGAACTGAGAGATTGGGCCTTTATTCATGAGGCGAAGATAAAAAGAAAAAACACATCGAGGTAGAGATGCGAAATTTTGCCGTGCTACACGATACTTCTTAGCTGAGTGAACTAATTATTCATAAAAAACGGCCACCTCATCGAAGGGTTTTCGTTCAATATCCGGTACCCAGCAGTCATCGATTGGCCGCGCTACAGGAATGAGGAGAAATGCGCGTTCATTTTCCGGACGTTCCAATAGTCCACCCAAGAAATTCATAGGGCTAGGCGTATGGGTAAGCGAAACCAAACCCAATTGATGGATGGCAGATAACAGAAAACCACAGGCAATTCCTACCGATTCATTTACGTAGTAATTCTGCGATTTTTTTCCTTCAGCATCAATATCAAAAGGTTTTTTAAATACGATGATCAGGTAAGGAGCAATTTCAAGAAATGGCTTTTGCCAAACCGTACCAAATGGTTTCAAGTCTTGAATCCAATCCTTATTCATTCTGCCATGGTAATTCTGGTATTCTTCCTGCTCTGCCGCTTCACGGATTTTCTTTTTCAATTCCGGATTGCTCACGACACAGAATGTCCAGGGTTGCTTATGCGCTCCAGAAGGCGAGGACCTTGCGATGGAAACTAAATATTCAATAACCTCTTTAGGAATGGGTTCGGAAGAAAACTCACGCACAGAGCGCCTGGCCTGCAATTCCTGCTCCAGCTGTTTCCCTTCCTTAAGCATGGTCGCATCATCTTTGCTCACATGCTCATAACGCACAAAGGGCAATCCGTCGATTTGCTTTTTATCCGGCATTTTTTGCCTCCTCCCACTAATGTTTGTCGGCATAGAATGTTCCAAATGGTAAAATGGAAACCAGTCCACTTCGAATAAATAAGGAGGTATTCCAGTTTTGATCCACCTTCACCATCACCAAAAGAAGTAAGTAGGCCACAAACAAGAATCCATGAGCCATACCAACAATTTTCACCGCTTCTGGCAAGTCGAAACCATACTTGAGCGGCATGGCGATAAAAAGTAAAATCAAAAATGAAAGCCCTTCTAAAAAGGCAATGAGTCGGAACCTCCCCAAATGCGTCGACAAATTCATGTAGCAATATTGGAACAATCGCTGTGATTCGCAAATTTTGTTGAGAATTGAACCCTTATTTAAGATGGTCGGAACTATTCAAGATGGAATTCAAATGCTTGAACTGCAAATCCGATGCAGGATAAACAATTTCCTCACCTTGTAATTCTCCATTAACCTGAAGTAACAAATCAACATAAGCCATATATGGATCTTCTTCTTTAGCTGATTGAAGCAGCTCAATCGCTTCAAATTTATTTCCTTCCATTGTATGGATAAGTGCCTGATTCCTGAGGTGCAGCGCCTGATAATCTGCTTGCTTTGTTTCGAACAAATTCATCAATGCCTCTGCCCCTTCCCAATTTCCAATCATTAACGCAGCCCAGGCCAAATGATTCAATACGGCATGAAAGCTTGGGTCAATCATAAAAGCCTTTTCAAAAGAATGAATGGCTTCCTGCCATTTTGCCTGATGCAAAAGGTAATAACCCTTATTATTCAATGCGTCTGCTTCGAGTATATCACCTTCCAAACTTGGTAAGGAGGCATCTATCCTGTTTATTGCTCCATCAATATCTCCTTCAGCGAAAAGCTTTTCAGCTTCCGTAAAGGTTAGCATCACTTCTTCAGGGAGTTGCATTATTTCTGAATATCCAGTTTAAGGAAATCGATGATCGTGCCATTAAGCAGTTGGGCCTTCACATCATCACTCAGGTCTGATTCCTCGATGAATTTACCGTGTTCTAAATCACCAAGCGGGAATGGATAATCAGTTCCGTAAGCAATCTTATCGACCCCCATAGTTTGAATCAAGAATTTGAGGGCATCAATATCATGCGTGATTCCATCCACCCAAAAACGTCCCACATAATCCCGAGGGTCTTGAATGCTGTTCACATCGCATAGGTCCGGACGACAATACCATCCATGGGAAACACGTCCAATGGTGAATGGAAAAGCTCCTCCTCCATGGGCAAACATTACCCTGAGTTTTGGGAATTTATCGAAGATTCCACCAAAAATCATGGAACAAATCGCCAAGGAAGTTTCAGCCGGCATACCTACCAACCAAGGAAGGAAATATTTCGGCATGTTCTCCTGCCCCATCATGTCCCAAGGATGTACAAAAACCGCCATATCCAGACGTTCACATGCTTCATAGAAAGGATGAAAAATAGGGTCATCGAGGTTTTTATCTTCAATATGACTGCCTATTTCAACACCTTTTAAGCCAAGCGATTTACAACGTTCCAACTCTTTAATGGCCATTGGAATATCCTGCATCGGCAGAGTACCCAAACCAATAAAACGTGTAGGGTATTGATTCTGAACCCCTACTAAATGGTCGTTCAAAAACATCGTCCAATCAAGCGTATGTTCTGGCTTCGCCCAATAGTTAAAGAGCACGGGAACGGTACACAATACCATTATATCCACCCCATTTGCATCCATATCTTTAAGGATCGCATCTGGATTCCAGCAGTTCTCCTCAATCTCACGGAAAAACTTCCCATCGTCGCGCATCATCTTCGCAAAGCCCGGTTTATGGTGGTCAAGGTAGATAAAACCGCCGTAACCGTATTTGTCTTTTAATGAAGGCCAGGATTCAGGAAGTATGTGCGCGTGGGAATCGATTTTCATGATTTATTGATTGGTCAATCCGACAAAAATACAAAAAATCAAACGGGCGGCACGAGGAGAGAGTCCTTGAAAACACTAATTTGCGGTATGAAATATTTTTTAACCCTTTGTAGCTTTCTTTTGGCGGTACAAACTGGATTCGGTCAAACTGAATTCAAGAGATCACAAGACTGGGAAGCCATCAAAAGCGATGCGAAAAAGAACAAAAAACTCATTTTTCTTGATGCCTATACCGACTGGTGCGGCTGGTGTAAGGTGATGGATAAAAACACCTTCTCCGACAAAGCCATTGGAGGCATGATGAACCAATATTTCGTGAACTACAAACTCGAAATGGAAAAGGAGGAACTAGGTCAACAAATTTCCCTCAAATATGCCATCACTTCCTTCCCTACTTTTTTGGTTTTTGACAGTGAAGGAACGCTGGTTTATACCATTGTAGGCTATCAAGCGCCTGCAGATTTCATGAAGACCTTATTTGAATTGATTAACCCAAGCAATCTGGAAGAACGACCAGGATACAGCGCAAAATTTGACGCGGAACAGTATCCTGATTTCTACCTCAAGGCCATGGGCATGAAAGGGAAAAAGAAATTTCCTGAAGCAGAAGATTTCAATAAATGGGTGAGCAAAAACAAGGATTTTACCAAGGAGGTAAACTTTACCGTACTCAAGCGTTTCTATTATTTAGCCAACGATAAAACCCAAGACCTCTTTTGGGAACAACGCCTAAAAATTGATTCGCTATTTGGTCATGATTTCGCCAATGAACTGGCGGCGAATATGACGTATAGCCGAGCATCAACATTCGTTAAGGAGAAGAAAGATGCCGAGTTTGAGCAGCTTTTGGCCGAAAAACTTCCTATCCTGGACGACAAAAAAGAACTGGAAAAATCATACCGCTATTATTATTACGGCGCGACTGAAAACTGGAGAAAATACGATGAGTTGCTCACAGCAGCCTACAAGGAAAAAGGCATTGAACCCGTTTCATTCTGGAATTCGAAATGCTGGGAGATTTATGAAAAATCAGACGATAGCCTGCTGATAGCTAAAGCAACTTCCTGGATGCAGGAGGTGTGTAAAATCGACGACGACTATAATTACCTTGACACCTACGCCGCATTATTGTACAAGTCCGGACAATTGGAAGCGGCTAAGGAAATGGCTGAAGTAGCCATAACAAAAGGCCGTGCGGAAAACCTGAAAGTAAAAGGCACTGAAGAACTCCTGGAAAAAATCGAACAGGCTATAGAAGAACAAAAAGAAGAAACGGAAAAAGAAGACTAAAACCGCGAAGGTGATTTAGGTCACTTCATCTGATTATTTTTACGTTTAACTTGCCTATCGAAACAACAAATTGCCTGCAAACGTTGTCTTGTTAAAAGCCATCAGTATGAAAAATCGATTTAGTCTGCTCAGCCTCGTTTTTGCCCTTACGATGCTCCATGCCTGTAAGGAGAAGGAGCCAGTTGTCACTCCTCAACCTCGTGGAGGAAGTATAACAATCCAAATGAAACATGAGGTAAATGGGAAACCAGCCGACTTGGACCAATTCCTTTATATGACGGAAGCTGGCGATAGCTTTCAAGTAACATTGCTCCAGTATTACCTGAGCAATTTCGAGTTTCATAGTCCGGAGACCGGATGGAAAAAAATGGACCATTACCAACTCGTTCGCTTGAAAGAAGCAAGCACCTTCGATTTCACTTTCAACGATATGCCTTTTGGGAATTATGATTCCTTGCGCTTTTATGTAGGTATTGACAGTGTTACCAACCACGATATCGACCGAGAAGCAGAACTGGATGCGGGGTATGGCATGATCTGGACGTGGAATACGGGGTATATCTTCTACATGTTTGAAGGGAAGTTTGTAAACGACAATAATGTGATTGTTCCTTTCGCCTACCATATTGGCGGCGACAATTATTTACTCCAATATGAGATGCCAATTGCCAGCACAAAATCCATTAGTGTAAATAGCACCAATGCCAGCATCGACTTGCACCTGGAATTGGATGAAATGTTTAAATCGCCTACCCTGATTGAACTCAATAAGGTAGCGCCTGTATCGCATACCTTTGATGAGCCTGCTTTGAGTCGTCAGCTTATGGATAACCTCTTAGATGCATTTGAAGCCAAATGAAAATGAGAAAAAGTCTTCTTCTTTTAGCTGGTATCGTTGCATTTAGCCTCGTACTGGAATCCTGTAAACCAGATGAGCCGGTCGATCCCATTGTTCAAGGACCGACAGCATTTGTTTTAAATATTCCTGGAAACTGGCCAAAACCGAATATTCTTCCAGAAAACCCACTTACTGTTGAAGGGGTAGCCTTGGGGAAGAAGCTCTTTTATGATAAAATGCTCTCTGGTAACGGCACCCAGGCATGTGCCGATTGCCACCATCAGAGCGATGGATTTACCGACCTTGGGAAACAATTCAGCGTAGGATCCAAAGGCGATATAGGGACCAAAAACAGTATGCCACTCTTCAATCTCAACTGGGCGAGTGGTTACTTTTGGAATGGGCGTCAACCGACATTAGAGTCGCTCATCAAAGAACCTATGGAGGCGCATATTGAAATGAACCTCAAGATTGAAGATGCTGTAGCCAAATTAAAAGCAGATCCTGATTATCCGAATTTGTTCGATAAGGCTTTCCCGAACCAAGGAATTAGTGAATTGACGTTACGTTATGCCATGGCCCAGTTTTTACGAACCATATTAAGTGGGAACACGGCATGGGATAAAGCTTTTCAAGCGAGTCCTGCTAACCCAACACGCGATATGACTCCAGCTCAAGCACGCGGGTATTTCGCGTTTATTGATGAGAATAAGGGGGATTGTTTTCACTGTCACAGTCCATTGAATCCATTCTTTGGCAATAGCAATGAACGAGAGTTTGCCAATAATGGTCTCGATGCCATGCCAGACTCCGGCTTTTTTGTTGCGACAGGAAATATGAACGACTTTGGGAAGTTTAAAACGCCAAGTCTTAGAAACCTGGCATTCACTGCTCCTTATATGCATGATGGAAGGTTTGCGACTCTGATGGATGTATTGAATCATTACGATTCTGGAATTACTTACAGTCCGACCATTGACCCCGTCATAATAAAACATATGGATGCGAACGACAATTTCAAGCCTGTCCCACGCATGACCCAGCAAGACAAAGAAGATATCATTGAGTTTTTGATGATGCTTACTGATTCGACCCTGATTACGAATCCAGCTTTTTCAAAGCCTTAGAGCGAGAGTTCGAGACTACCGGTCACTGAGCCTGTCGAAGTGGTTAGGAGACCCAAGATCTCTAGATTTTTAGACATTCAGACACAAGACTGCCAGACTGAAAGATTTCCAGAATTCCAGACAAATGATACAATATTGAAGCAGGTTGGCGTCTCCGCCTACCCGCAAAACTTCTACTAAGGCGAAAAGTAGAAAGCAACCCTGAATTAGACTTCCAGACTGCAAGATTTCTAGACAGCCAGACACCAAAAAAAAAATTGTGCCCTACACGAATAGGTCTAGTGTTCGGCTAACCGCTGCTCCTCCATTTTATTTTCGTAAAACTTCGGCGCAAACAGAAGGGATGACGCCTTCGGATGAGATAACATAATCTCTCAAAAGCCCCACCGCGTCCGCCAAAGCTTTTTCAGCGACGGTGGATGCCCCTTGCCCCACGCCCTCTGCCAATGCCTATTGCATAAAAAATCCCCGATAACAAATGCTACCGGGGATTTCAGAATAAGATATAATTCAGCTTAGCTCAAGATTTGTTTTACCAAATCAGCTGCTTCTTTCAATTGGATGGCAGAATAAACTTTCAATCCAGAATCGTCGATGAGTTTTTTACCTTCTTCAGCGTTGGTTCCTTGCAAACGAACGATGATTGGTACTGGAATATCTCCAATGTTTTTGTATGCGTCAACAACTCCCTGGGCAACACGGTCGCAACGAACGATTCCACCAAATACATTGATCAAAATCGCTTTTACGTTCGGGTCGGAAAGTATGATACGGAAACCTGCCTCAACAGTTTGTGCGTTAGCAGAACCACCCACGTCTAGGAAGTTAGCAGGCTCACCACCAGATAATTTGATGATATCCATAGTTGCCATGGCCAATCCCGCACCGTTTACCATACAACCCACGTTACCGTCGAGTTTAACATAGTTGAGGTTGGATTTTTTCGCTTCTACTTCGGTTGGATCTTCTTCACTTTCGTCGCGAAGTTCAGCCAAGTCTTTATGACGGTATAGCGCGTTTTCATCCAAAGAAACTTTTGCGTCAACTGCCAAGATACGGTCATCCGATGTTTTCAAAACCGGGTTGATTTCGAACATATCAGAATCAGTTCCAACATAGGCTGCGTAAAGCGACATCACGAATTTCACCATCTCTTTGTTGGCTTGTCCACTTAGTCCGAGGTTATAAGCGATTTTTCTCGCTTGGAAACCGGTCAACCCTGTGATAGGGTCGATCCATTCTTTGTGGATTTTCTCTGGTGTATGCTCAGCCA
>JALRIQ010000371.1 GCA_023277325.1 Bacteroidia bacterium
TTTTGCAGGAGTTAAACAAATAGGGTTAACATCTGACGGAGAAGCAAATCCTATATTTGAACCAATACTTTGTAGAATTCCTTGCGCTATGGAGCATTGGCTTTGCAGCACTTGTTCAGCGCATGCTAAAAGTTGGAGGAATTGGCAGTCTGCTTTTCTTCCTCTTTTGTGCCCTTGCCATCGGCTACAGTAGCTACCTTAAAGGTGAATTCGATACCTGCTTCTTTGGCGATTATTGGGACTACGCCATCTTCGTTCGTGACTATTTTAGCTAAGAAGACGCTTTACCACTTCACTGATGCGTTTGCCATCAGCCTTGCCTGCCAGCTGTTTGCTGGCCATTCCCATCACCATACCCATCTGTGCCATGCTGCTGGCTCCTGTTTGCGTGATAACTGCTTTAACGGCAGTTTCCAACTCTTCATCACTCATTTGGGCAGGAAGGTATCTTTCAATGACTACGAGCTCCTCTTGTTCTTTTTCTAACAAGTCTTTGCGGCCTTTTTTTTCATAGATATCGCTGGAGTCTCTGCGCTGCTTGGCCATACGTATGAGCACTTTCAGCTCATCATCTTCTGTAATTTCAGTACCCGCACCTTTTTCTGTGCGCAGCAATTGGAGCTGGGCCTTAATTCCTTGAAGTGCACGTAAATCACTTTGGTTACGCGACTTGATGGCTCCGATGAGGTCTTTACTGATGGTATCGTAGAGTGACATTGATGTTAAGGATAAGGTTAAGGTTGAGGTAAAGAATAAGTTTAAGTTTAGATAACTAGATATCGCGCAAATAAAATCATGCTGCGGTCTGTCGTCCATGGACCGTCAACAAAAAACCATGGTCCATGGTCTATGGTCCATGGACTATCGTCTGCTACAGCCAAAAATGGAAGCTATCGCCACGCAATCCGAGGCGCAAGGTTTCCAAAGGAATTACCTCATGCGGCGCAATATTTCCAAGGCTTACATTGGCTCCGTAGAGTTTCATAAACCATACTTGTTGCGATTTCTGTGGCGCTTCCCAAAGAATTTTCTCCTGAGGGATTTGAGTCAGGATCTCTTCCACCAAACCAGAACGTACTTCGCCGGTTCCACGGAAAATTCCAACATTTCCTCCTTCGCGGGCTTCTGCAATTACCTTCCAAACACCCGCCTGGATTTCTTGCTCCATCATCTTAATCCATTTGTAGGGAGGGATGATTTTTTCAGCATCCTTACTTCCTACTTCGCTCAAAACAGTTACATGTTGTGCTGTTTTGCGGATATACTCGCATTTCTCATCTTCTGTAATTTCAATCGATCCATCCGAAATCTCCGCGTGGGTCAATTTATATTTTTCGAGCAAACGCAGGTAATCATCGAATTGATTGCGAATAACAAAAGCTTCAAAAAGGGTTCCTCCAAAGTATACTGGGATTCCAGCATCTTGGTACAATTTAATCTTATCAGCTACCCGAGGCGTAATGATAGAAGTACCAAATCCGAGTTTAATGATGTCGGTAAACTCGCTGGCAACATCAACAAAATCTTCGGCTTCACGAAGACTAAGTCCTTTATCCATAACCATGGTCAATCCAGACTCACGAGGTTTCTGGGTACGCGTAGGTAGATTACTTATTTCAAAATTCATGGGCGTCAAAGGTAAATTATTCGCTGAAAAAATCAGCGACGGTATTCATCCAACAAGTCTTGAACCAAGGCATCGCTTGAAGCCAAGGGTGCTGAGTCGAGGAATAGGAAGTGGTCATTATAATTCAATGCCAATCCTTTTTTCAAATACTCATACGACTGGGAGCGGGAAGAAAACATGTAATGATAAGCTGCTTGGCGGTAATAGATTTGATGTACCTCAGGATTCATTTGAAGCGCATCATCCAATAGATCAATGGCCTCTTGTCTTTCATCCAAATTCAATTTCAGTAAAGACCAATCCAGCCAGGCTTCCCAAAGCATTGGGTCATAATGCACCGCCTTGGCATAGGCTCTATCCGCTTCTAGCGTATCATTAATTTTTGCGTAAACATCAGCAAGACTGTACCAGTAATCGGCATCTTCTTCTTCGAGTTTAATGGCCTTTTTGATAAAAGCGATTGCTTCGTTATAGCGTTCTTCGTGATCAAAGCTCACTCCCATTCCAAACCAGGCTTCTGCCAGATTCGGATTGAGTTTAGTTGATTTTTTATAGAAGGTTCTGGCTTCCTGCATGAGGCCCAGCTTTTCATAGCAGTTCCCCATATTGCAGAAAATGATAGCATCCTGACCTTCCAGTTCTAAAGTCTTTTTAAAACACTCAATGGCTTCAGCATACTCTTCCATTTCAACCAGGGTATTTCCCTTATTGAACCAGGCAGAGCTGAAGTTCTCATTAATGAGAATGGCATAATCATACGCCCAGATAGCCTGTTTGTAGTCTCCTACCCGATTGTACATTACTCCCAGGTTATACCATGCGGCAAAGGAATAAGGCTGCTGATCGATATACTGCAGATAAAAGCGAATGCTTTCTGCAGGCTTGTCCATCACATCATAACAATATGCGATTTCGTAGAGCACCTGCTCGTTTTCTGGCTCTTCGTCGAGTAGGCGACTCAAATAAGTTAGCGCCTCTTCAAATTTGCCTGAATTTTGGTAGACATAGGCAATATTGAGGTAGATCTCCGACTTTTCATCGGTAAGCTCTAGCGCTCTTTCGTAGCAGGCAATGGCCTCATCAAATCGCTCCAATTGATCCAATACTTCTCCTTTTACCAGAATGATGTCTGGGTTATAAGGCTCCAATACTTCAGCTTCTTCTATAGCAGCTAAAGCATTCGCTGAGTCGCCCATCATGGAGATGATTTGCGCTTTGCGTATGATGAAATCGGTATTGAAAGGATAAATGTCGCGGGCAAAAGAGATGGCTTCGAGAGCCTTTTTTAGCTTGCTTTCGCCAACATAAAAATCGACCACATCTTCCAATTCGTCTGAATCAAAATAAAGGCGGTCATTATCACGAAGCATGCGCTCATACTTCTCAACAGCTGCGGTCATGTCCGCGTCGAGGAAATCATCCGGCTCCATAAGCTATCAAGGTGTTAACCAAATCTACGGTTTGCTGAAGGAAGTAAAAACAACAGGCCCCCATTAATTATTGACTTTGTGTTGACAACTTCCATGCCGCCTGACAAAAAGCGGCATTCTGGCAGGAAAAACCGTTGAACGTTGAGGGTTGAAAGTTTAGAGTTGTATTTGAATAACTCGGATCATTCTAAGCATATTATAAAGAAAGCTCCAAACCCCAGAGGTTTAAAGTCTGGAACTTGGAGCTTTTTATTTGGAATTTCTTCCAGTCTTATTCAAATACTACTTTCAGCGTTTGTGCTTGTCCGTTTTGCACAACACGAAGCATATACATGCCAGAAGGAAGTCCGTTTCTGTTGATTTCAAGGGTATTGTTGCCCGCTTCAACGATTCCGCTATAAACTACCGCCACTTCTTTTCCTTGCAGGTCATAAAGGCTTACACGTCCTTCGCTGCCTGTTCCTTCAAAATTAAGAAGCATGGCATTTGCTGCAGGGTTTGGATAAGCATTCATGGAGAAGTTTGCTTGCGGACCATTTAGGCTCGTTACCAAGGTGGTGAAGTTCCAGAAATTCGACCATTCTCCAAGTCCGTTTGCGTTTGCACCTGCCACTCTCCAGAAGTAAACATGGTATGGCAGAAGCTTAACGTTAACATTAATCGAAGTGCTTGGCGCATTTACGATAGCGTAAAATGCGGTATCGCTAAAGTTCGTATAGTTAGAAATCTGAACATGGTATTGGTCTGCATCAGCTAAAGTAGTCCAGGTAAGCGTAGGGTTTTGAGCGATATCCAAGGATGCCGAAGCTGGAGAAACATTGGTTGGTCGTCCTGGTGGAACCCCTTGAACAGTAAATGAGAAGACTGCACTCGTTTCAATGTAAAAAGAGAGCGAATCGAATGTAATAACTCTCCAATAGTAGGTGCTATCGAAATCAAGCGCGTTTACCATGGTATACGTATTTTGATCTCCCAATAAGTTGGCTGTAAGCAAGGTATCAGCAAAGTCAAGCGTTTTTGACAATTGGAGCTTAAAGCTATCAACTTCTACTGCCAGTGTATCCCAGGTAAAAATGGTTTTAGACGCAACCATAGTTTGGCCATCAGCTGGCGTCAACAATGTAGCAGTGCGGGTTTGCGCTTGAGCAGCAAACGCTACGAGCATCAAACAAAGAGAAAGAGTAAAATTTCTGAGCTTCATAAAGTTTAATTAACCCTACAAGTTTAATAAAATACTCGTCAAATAACGACACTCTTATAACCATCCTTCATCAGCAAAGCTGGCATACGACTGCTGGGTAATGATTAAATGATCGAGCACTCGCATATCCAGGTTCTTCGCAGCTTCTGCCAGCTTCTTGGTTAAATCGATATCAGCCTGACTCGGTTTTAAGGATAAACTAGGGTGGTTATGGACAAGAATCAACCCACAGGCGCTGTCTTCCAAGGCCATTTTAAAGATCAAACGTGGATCGGCTACAGTACCAGTAATTCCGCCTTTGCTGATTTGACGTTCCCGAATTACCCGGTTGGATTGATTTAAAAAGAGCACCCAGAACTCTTCATGGCCCAAATCCGCCAAACGACCCCGCATGCGTTCGTATACTTCGCTGCTTCCTCGAATAGGTTCATTGATATCTGTTTTGGATTTCCTTCTGGAGCCCAATTCTACTGCAGCCAGAATGGTCACTGCTTTTACCTGCCCGACTCCGGTGAAACGCATCAACTCTTTAGCATTTGCTTTAGCTAGTTGATTGAGGTCGCCATCGTAGGCATGAAGAATCGTTCTCGCTAATTCCAGAGCAGAAGCTTTTCTGCTTCCTGAGCCAAGCAGGATAGCCAATAATTCAGAATCGCTGAGGTGGGTTCGGCCATGATGAAGAAGTTTTTCGCGCGGACGGTCATCTTCCGCCCAAAACTTAATGGCCGTTTTTGAGGGATATCGGTTCATCCCACTAAAATAAAAAAGGCCATCCGGATAAGGGATGGCCTTTCAATTATTTGACTGTAATTTTACAGTTTACCAACTAACCTAGCCAACTTACTTTTTTGGTTAGCAGCTTTGTTACGGTGAATCACGTTTCTTTTCGCAAGTTTATCCAACATGCTGAAAACTTTTGGAAGAGCTTCAGCTGCTGCCGCTTTATCGCTTGTTTTTCTCAAGTTCTTGATAGCGGTACGCGTAGTTTTAGCCTGATATCTATTTCTCAGTCTTTTGGCCGCGTTGCTGCGAATTCTTTTGATTGCCGACTTATGATTTGCCATTGTTGTATGCTTTCTTCTTAAAAATTAAGGACGGCAAAGGTAAAAAGCAGTTTGGACTTAAACAATAGTCGTATGAAAATAATTCAATTATCCGCTCGTCGACCAATCGACTTATCGACATTGCGAATGTAATCATTAAGTCTTTAGACCTCCAGACTATCAGACAATCAGATGGTCAGACCGCTAGACAAAGAGATGCTCAGGATATTTATGACACTATTTATCCTAAATCACAATTCATAAATCATCCACTTTCATTAATTTCCACTTCGTTTCAATTAATTCCAGCGGACGCGGTAAATCACAAATCACAAATCATAATTCGCAAATGCCCCGTGGTGAATTATCTTCGCAGCGTTTATGTCAAAACAGGAAGAATCACTCAAAAAAGTCATTTCGCATTGCAAGGAATACGGGTTTGTATTTCAAAGTAGCGAAATCTACGACGGACTATCCGCGGTATACGATTACGGCCATAATGGCACAGAGCTTCGCAAGAATATTCGCGAGTACTGGTGGAAAGCGATGGTGCAAATGCATGAAAATATCGTTGGCATCGACTCGGCCATCTTCATGCACCCGAAAGTATGGAAAGCCTCCGGTCACGTAGATGGGTTCAATGACCCAATGATCGATAATAAAGACTCCAAAAAACGCTACCGTGCGGATCAGCTGTTGGAAGACAAAATTGCCAAATATGAAAAAGATGGCAAAAGTGAGAAAGCAGCCGCCTTGCAATTGGCAATGGATACCGCCTTGGAAGCAAACGACCTTCCTGGACTAAAATCTCTCATTGAAGAACATGAGATTGCTTGTCCGATTTCAGGCACCCGCAACTGGACAGACGTGCGTCAATTTAACTTGATGTACTCCACACAGATGGGTTCATTAGCTGAAGAAGCAGATGAAGTATACTTGCGTCCAGAAACGGCTCAGGGAATTTTCGTCAACTTCCTGAACGTGCAGAAAACTGGCCGCATGAAGATTCCTTTTGGAATTGCACAGACCGGAAAAGCATTCCGTAACGAAATCATCGCGCGTCAATTTATCATGCGCATGAAAGAGTTCGAACAAATGGAAATGCAGTTTTTCGTTCGTCCGGGAACAGAAATGGAATGGTTCGACTACTGGAAAAACTACCGTCTGGCCTGGCATAAATCATTGGGCATTCCTGATGAAAAATACCGCATCCATGAGCACAGCAAGTTGGCGCATTACGCAAATGCTGCTGTAGATATTGAGTATGATTTCCCTTTTGGCTTCAAAGAAGTAGAAGGAATTCACTCACGTACCGACTTCGACTTAAAACAACACCAAGAGTTTTCGGGCAAAAAACTCCAGTACTTCGATCCTGAAATCAACCAAAACTATGTGCCTTATGTGGTGGAAACATCGATTGGTTTAGACAGGATGTTCTTGCTTCTACTCTTCCATTGTTTGCAAGAAGAAACCGTGGTGAATGGCGATAAAACAGATACCCGCACGGTGCTTCGTTTACCAAATGTGCTTGCGCCTGTGAAATTGGCGGTATTCCCGCTGGTGAAAAAAGACGGACTTCCAGAAAAGGCGCGGGAGATTATCAATATGCTCAAATTCGACTATACCTGCTCTTATGAAGAAAAGGATGCGATTGGGAAACGTTACCGCAGACAAGATGCCATTGGCACACCTTTCTGCGTGACTGTCGACTATGAAAGCATGGACGATAATACCGTTACTTTACGTTATCGTGATAGCATGGAACAAAAGCGCGTGGCTATAGCCGACCTTCCTGGAATCCTTGCTGAAGAAATCAGTTGGAAAAAAGTGCTAAATTTCGAATCATGAGAAAATTACTCTTCTTCTGCTTCCTTGCCCTTGGTATTTCGACCCAGGCCCAAACGAATTTCAATTCTTGGGATTTATTCCAATCTACGCGTTTTGGGTTTACCATGAAATATCCGGATCAATGGGAGGTGAATGAAGAAAGTAATGGAAATTTCACTTTTCACAACCCCTATGAACGTCTGGGTACTTTTCGGATAATCATCGACGACCGAGGAGACTCAGCGGCAGCTTATCAAAATTTACTTCGTCTGGAACAAGACAATAATGGCGGGGGAATTCTGGATTATGGCTCCAGAAAAATGGTGCTATTCAAAACTGTAATTGTTCAAGATAATATTCAACTTGAAGTGCACCACTGGGTGATTCTTGTAGAAAACACCCTCTTCCGTTGCTCTTATACTTTCGATACCGCATTGCGGAATGCACCAAACATGGTCGAAGAAATGAAACTAGCGTATCAAACCATTGATTCGCTGAACTTTACAAACAATGATTGAAATTAAGAATTATATCGGGGGTAAATTAATTGCTGCTCAATCCGGAGCGGTATTGCAAAACCCCGAACCCGCCACTGGGTCTATATTTTCTACAATTCCCGACTCTACTTCTGAGGATGTTGAACTTGCAGTTGCTGCTGCTGAAGAGGCATTCCCTGCGTGGAGTGCCTTATCCAATAATGACCGCGGCCGCTACCTCATAGCCATTTCCCGCCGCATTATGGAGCGTTTGGATGAATTGGCTGAGGCAGAAAGCAAAGACAACGGCAAACCCCTTTGGCTGGCAAAAAAGGTAGATATCCGCAGAGCCCATGAGAACTTTGAGTTCTTCGGAACAGGCATCATGCATTTTGCCTCTGAATCACACCCCATGCACGATGGCATCAATTATACCTTGAGAAAACCATTGGGCGTCGTAGGGTGTATTTCACCCTGGAACCTGCCTCTCTATTTGTTTACATGGAAAATTGCTCCAGCCATCGCTGCTGGAAATACTGTTGTAGCGAAGCCTTCTGAAGTAACTCCGTTAACGGCCTATCTGCTTTCTGAAATTTGCATGGAAGTAGGACTACCTGCCGGGGTATTGAATATCGTTCATGGTGTTGGACCAAAAGCTGGATCGGCCATTGTTTCCCACCCAAAAACCAAGGCTATTTCCTTTACCGGAAGCACCCGGGCTGGAAAAGAAATTGCCAGCATTGCCGCACCGATGTTCAAGAAATTATCGCTTGAGCTAGGGGGTAAAAACCCGAATATCATTTTCGCCGATTGTGATTTTGATAAGGCTTTAAACACTTCGGTAAGCTCATCCTTCGCCAATCAGGGACAAATCTGTTTGTGTGGAAGTCGCATTTTCATTCAACGCCCCATCTATGAAAAATTCAGAGATGCTTTTGTTGAAAAAGTGAAACGTATGGCGGTAGGTGACCCGATGGACCCAAACAGCAAACAAGGCGCTGTCGTTTCGCAGTTGCATTACGATAAGGTGCTATCTTATATTGCCCTTGCAGAAGAAGAGGGAGGCACGATCCTGGCCGGTGGTAAAGCCCTTCACCCCGAAGGACGTTGTGAAAACGGGTGGTTTATCGCCCCAACCGTGATTGAAAACCTACGTTATGATGCGCGTTGTAATAGGGAGGAACTCTGTGAGGCCTTCAACGAGGCCCAAAACAACCGCTTTAAGAATTAAGTAAATATCCATGTGCGCATCATAAAGCTAGCGATTACTTTTATGAATACCACTAATCAATTTTTATCGTTAAATTAAAGCTAACCAGCCTATCCCAACCTAACTCAGCGATTATTCAGCTAATTCTGTTTGCCTCAATAACTTTTAGTTACTCATACCTCAATGCTTGTATTGGCTGCATGGCTGATGCCTTGCGAGCTGGGTAGTATCCAAAGAAGATCCCAATCACCGCTGAAAAGCCAACCGCTAAGACAATCGATAGGATTGATAGCTCCACTCGCCATTCGGCTAACTCCGCCACTAGCCAGGTACCCAAACCGCCCAACAGGATACCTAATACACCACCAATCGTGGATAGAGTGATTGCCTCGACCAAGAATTGAGACAGAATATCTTTACCCCTGGCACCCACGGCTAAGCGCAAGCCAATCTCACGGGTTCTTTCTGTCACAGAGACCAACATGATGTTCATGATGCCAATACCACCTACCAACAAGCTCACCGACGCCACCGCTGCCAAGAGAATCGACATCACTTTGCTAGCTGCCTCTTGGGCTTGCAATATTTCTGTCAAATTACGCAAGGAAAAATCATCTGGGGTATTGGG
>JALRIQ010000372.1 GCA_023277325.1 Bacteroidia bacterium
CAATTATTTGCATAATGAGAAAGCAGAATTAAACCTGTCATTCAATTTTACCCGTATGATGGTCTCGTTTATTTCGTTCGGAAACGGCACCGCATAGCGCCTCTACAGGCTTGATTCAGCATCAAGTGCTGCATCGAAGGGAGGAAATTTTGAAAATTGCGAATCTCAAGAGATTACAGAGAATTAACCAAATAAATACCTCAGGGGAGTTATTCCAAAATACTATTTAACATAATATTAATTATAAGGTAAAAGGGTAAAACTCCTGAGAATGCACCTTAAACGAATTATTGCAATCCTTTCTTCAAATAATCGCTTAACAAGCTGTCGTCCATGGACTGTGGACCATGGTCTTTTTTTGTGCGCCCAAATCTTCAGATTAGAAACCAATTCTAAACGCACAAAAAAAACCGAAGGCTTTCGCCTCCGGTTCGTGCACTATTTATAAAATAAACGTGTGGGTTCTTATTGTTTGCGCTTATCGCGGTATTCCATAGATTTCTCCTGGTTACCCAATTGCGCATAGGTTTGTTGAATACTTTGTAGAACGCTGTCATTATCTGGCTCAAGCTCTTCGGCTTTTAAGAACCATACCAAAGCTTCTTCAAACAACTTTGTCCATTCCGTTTTTAGTTTCGCGTAGTTTTTCTCGTAGTTCGCATCTCCTGGCAAGTTGTTCGCGATCTCAACCAAGGGCAAAGTCCCGTTGAAATACACGGCACCCAAGTTAAATACCACATCAAACTGGTCTGGAGCAATCTCATACGATTTCGTATAATCTGCAATAGCCAAACTATCTAGATGTTGAATCTTAGCAAGAATGGTATTTACACGTTGGTTCGCAGAATCTACTTTCGCTTGCAAAGCCTTCTTTTTGGTCATATTTGGCTCTTTGCGCACTGCACTAGAGAGTTTATAGGCTTCCTCCAATTCCTTTTTCAAGTTATCGAAAGCCGCACGAGCTCTGTTATCATAGAGGTTAGCGCGGTTTGCCAATAAGGTTGGATTCTCAGGATCCAAGGCCAAAGCCTCAGTGATTTTATCCGTTAAAAGGTCTTCTTTTCCTTGTGATTGGTATACCATCAATTGCAAGGTGGTCAAGTCTTTTTCGTCAGGGAATTTCACTTTTCCTTCCTCGATTACCTTCAATGCCTGAGCCGTATCGCCCAATTCCATGTGCAATAAGGCAGAACGTGTATAAGCGTAAGGAACAGGATTATCGCTCGCAATTACTTCATTGAAAAGTTTGAATGCGCGGTCGTTGTCGCCTGACTTGATCGCTGCATCCGCCATCAATTGAAGAATATTGATTTTAGGCAGGTTCATGGTTGTTTCCATCTGACGATTTGGATCAAAATCGTAGGCGTTCAACACCACATTCCAAGCATCAACCGCCTGAGAAATTTTGGCTTTTCCTCCTGTTTGATCTCCATTTTCAATCACGGCAGAACCTTCCTGGAAGATATTGATGCCATAGTTGTAAGCCGGAGCTACAGCTTGAAGCATTTTTTCATCCGCTTCATCGTAGGATCTTCTTCTTCCTTCTTTATCGATTTTGATGCAGTTCATAAAACTTTGCAATGCAGTTACCCCACAATCTGGGTATTGCTTGCTCAGGGTTTCGTCTGCTGCCATGGCCAAATAAACTTCCCCTTTTACATACCACATTTTTACGTAGTTGCTGGTGCTTTCATTTTTGGCCGCCTCATCGATATAGTTCTTTGCATCGACAATATTGCCTCTTTGAAGTTCGATCAATGCGCTCTCGATATTGAACTTCTGAGCCTGCGCTCCAATTCCCGCCACACATGCGAGTACTATTAACACTAGTTTTTTCATGCTATTCTGTTTGTGCAAATTTCAGCTTTTGCTTTTTATTCTAGTTATCGTCGTCGTCCGACTCCTCCTCTGCTCCTTCCTCCGCATCACTTGCTTCTGGGTTTGCTTCGGTTGATCCTTCAACTCCTTCATTAGTTACTTCTCCTTCAATACCTTCCATCCCTTCTGTTTCTTCCTCCTCGTCCTCATGTTCAACTACCGCTACAGAGGCAATTTCATCGTTTTTACCCATCTTAATTAAACGGACACCCTGAGTGGCGCGACCTGTTACACGAAGGTTTTCCATCGACATACGGATGGCAATTCCAGATTTCAGGATAATCATGATATCATGTTCATCGCTTACATCTTTAATTGCAATCAATGCCCCGGTTTTTTCGGTGATATTCAGCGTTTTAACACCTTTACCCCCTCTTCCCGTAACACGGTATACATCTTCCCCACTCTCTGGGTCTACCAGGTTGGTACGTTTACCAAAGCCTTTTTCAGACACAACGAGAATTGTGGTGTTTTCGTTGGAAGGATTGACACATATCATACCAATCACCTCATCCTGTGGACCTTCAAGGGTAACCCCCTTCACTCCAGAAGCAGTTCTTCCCATCGGACGAATCGCATTAGAGCTAAAGCGAATTGCCTTACCCGACTTCTTCGCAATCAGGATTTCTGAATCATCATCGGTCAACTGAGCCTCCAAAAGCACGTCGCCATCGCGCACAGTTACGGCATTAATACCGTTTTGACGTGGACGAGAGTATGCTTCAAGGGTAGTTTTCTTGATGATACCGTTTTTGGTACACATGATAATGTAGTTTTTGCTCAAGTACTCTTCGTCTTTGAGGTTGTCTACATTGATAAATGCACGAATCTTATCATCCGGAGCAATATTGATGAGGTTCTGAATTGCTCTTCCTTTGGTTGCTCTTGCTCCTTCAGGAATTTCATACACCTTCATCCAGAAACACTTGCCTTGCTCGGTGAAGAACAACATATAGTTATGTGTAGAAGCAATAAAGAGTTGTTCTACAAAGTCGGCATCCCTTGCGGTAGCTCCTTTGTTTCCTCTTCCTCCTCTATGCTGCACACGGTACTCGGTAAGTGGTGTTCTTTTAATGTAACCCAAGTGAGAAATGGTGATTACCACATTCTCATCGGGAATCATGTCTTCGATGCTGATGTCATCGGATGTATGCACGATATCGGTGCGGCGGTCATCACCGAACTTCTGCTTCATTTCATCCAATTCATCCTTAATGATTTGCATACGACGTGGCTCATTAGAAAGAATGTCTTCCAAGTCCATGATATGCTTCATTAATTCATCATACTCCAAACGAATCTTATCGCGCTCAAGTCCGGTAAGACGTTGTAAACGCATATCAAGGATGGCTTTTGCCTGGATTTCGGTCAAACCGAATTTCTCCATCAAACCATTACGGGCCTCTTCTGGGTTTACCGAATTACGGATCAATGCAATCACTTCATCGAGATGATCCAAGGCAATCAATAAACCTTCGAGGATATGGGCTCTTTTGCGTGCCTCCTCTAAATCGTATTGGGTTCTTCTTACAACTACTTCATGACGGTGATCCACAAAGTGCAGGATCAAGTCTTTCAAGGTAAGCATCATCGGACGACCTTTTACCAAGGCAATGCTATTGATGCTGAATGAAGTTTGAAGTTGGGTGTATTTATATAATTGGTTAAGGATGATGTTTGGAATTGCATCCTTTTTAAGATCAAATACAACACGAAGTCCGTGTCTGCTCGACTCATCGCGGATATCGCTTATGCCTTCAATCACCTTTTCATTTACCAGCTCAGCTGCTTTAATGATTAGATTAGAAGGATTCACCTGGTAAGGAATTTCCGTGATGATAATCTGCTCGCGACCCGTTTTAGTCACATCAAATTCCGCTTTACCACGCACTACTACTCTACCACGACCGGTTTCATAGGCGTCTTTGATACCATCGAATCCGTAAATGGTACCACCAGTTGGGAAATCCGGACCTTTAACGTGTTCCATCAATTCTTCGGTGGTGATATCACGGTTATCAATATAGGCTTTGATTCCATCCACAACCTCATTTAAGTTATGAGGAGCCATATTGGTCGCCATACCTACAGCGATACCCGATGCTCCGTTTACCAAAAGGTTAGGGATTTTTGCCGGCATAACCGTTGGCTCTTCCAAAGAGTCGTCGAAGTTACCGCGGAAGTCAACCGTATTCTTATCAATATCGGTC
>JALRIQ010000373.1 GCA_023277325.1 Bacteroidia bacterium
CAAAGGAGCAGCGCAGCCAAATTCAGTTTACCCCGGTTTTTCGATTTGCCAATAACCCATTCGCACGGAACAACAAGCTATGGTCTATGGACCATGGTCCATCGTCTGCCTTAACATTAATTTGACACAATCATGTCAGTACCCAAGTGGGTTTCTCCCTAACTTCTATCCATGAAGCCACAACACTTATTAACCGGGGAACAAGGGGAACAACAGGCAGCCGATTATCTGGAGTCCATGGGTTATCTCATTCTTGAACGCAATTGGCGGGTAGGAAAATCGGAAGTGGATATTATCGCAGGCAAGGGCGATGAAATTCTGTTTGTGGAAGTTAAGACCCGTAAAAATCTTATGCATGGTCTGCCCGAACTCTTTGTTAATGCGGCTAAGGAAAAAAAGATGATGGTAGCGGCCCAAGCATTTTTGCAATGCATCAGGCCGGGATATTCTATACGTTTCGACATCATAGGCATCATTGATGAAGGTACTGAGCAAGGCATACACCATGTGGAAAATGCATTTACCGTGAAGAAGGAAAAATGGGCATAAACTGACATACGCGACCCGTGTTCACCTGCTCCTTTAAATGGTTTTCGACGGATGAAAAACACTGGGAATAGGATTAATGAGGTAAGAATAATTAACTTACATTTCCAACTAAAGTTGGCTGCTATGAAAAATATGGTAACCTTGTTTTCTGTGCTCCACCTCCTGTTCTTTTTTGCTTGACCAAATACGAAGTGTTCAGCGAATGCCATTGAAAAACAGACCCAGACATGAGCAAAATAAGAACCAAAAAAAGACCCCACGAAAACTAAATTTGGACTTTTCTTCGCGCTAGCCAACCGCCACTGGGGCCGAAAAGTCTAAATTTACTCACCAAGCTATTTTTATTTTAAGGCGTTCGTGAACCCTAATCGGGTTTCGCTCTTTTCGTGGACACCCCACCACATCAGGCATCGCGGAATAGGAGGCGTGAAAATTTGGTTATTTATTGATATCAGGGTAAGAAAACGGATACACTTGAAGAATGTTGTAAGATGTTTTGCAGGGGCATTATGTGATTGGTAGGTGATTCTTTTTGATTAAAAAACTTTCGCTTCATCTCAATGGATATTATTCTTCCAGTCAAGGCCTGCATCGAAATAAACCCAGCTTCACTATACCATAGGATTATTTAGTAATATGCGGCGTTATTTTGCAGCAGGAAGGATAACCCTGTTTCATCCTAAACATATTGAGAATTTGAGAACTAGTTGGCATTTGGGTCATAATATAGGGATGAAAAAAGTCCTGGGACTTGGCATGCGGTATTGGCTTATTGGGCTATGCTTTTTTTTGGTAGTGCAGTCCAAAGCGCAGGTTTCATTTATTGCACCGGGCCTGTTTTCGAAAGACGATAGTGCGAAAAAGGAACTCAAAGAGGGTATCATTATTTTCCCCATCATCTATTATACACCCGACACCCGCCTGGGATTGGGGGCAACCGGAGTCTACCATTTTTATTCAGGTAATGATTACGACAGTACCCGCCTCAGCTACTTCAAAATATTGGCGGATTATACCCAGAACAAACAGCTCGACCTGTGGAGTTCCTGGAATATTTTTACCAAATACGACCGAATGTTGTACAAGGGAGAAATGCGCTACCGTATTTTTCCCGACCGCTTTTATGGCATTGGAAACAGAACTTCCTTGGAAGATGAAGAACGTTTTCAGTACTCCCTATTTTCCTTCAAATTCTTGGTCCTGAAGCGTTTTTTCAGGAGTTGGTATATCGGAGCCGATGTGAACTTCGATTACGAATACGATTTAAAAGTAGACCCAAATAAAGAACTGGGGCAAGGCGATATTGTTGGTTATCGCGGAGGAACAACTGTAGGTGCCGGATTAGTCGCCACCTGGGATACCCGCGATAATGCCATCAATGCCTATTCGGGGCATTATTTTCAGCTGTCTACTTATTTTAATAGCTCAGTATTGGGTTCAGATTTTAACTATAACCGCTATTCGGTGGAATACCGAGGTTTTAAGCAAGTAGGGAAGAAGAGCGTTTTAGCGCTGAATGTTCTTGGTCAGTTTACCAGCGGCGAGGTCCCTTTTTTGGATTTACCCCGAGCCGGAAGTGATCAGATTCTAAGAGGTTATGCCACCTACCGCTACCGTGATCGCAACCGCACCGCCATGCAGGTAGAATACCGATTCCCGCTTTTTTGGCGCCTTGGAGCAGTGGCTTTTGCTGGCTTGGGTGATGTTTATGATTCACCAAAGGATGTAAGCATGCGCACGATAAAATACAGCTATGGTGGCGGACTCCGTTTAAACCTCAACCGCACCGAACGCATCAACCTCCGCCTTGACTACGGCTGGGGAAGAAACTCCAGCGCATTTTACCTGGCGATTATCGAGTCGTTTTAGTGGCTCCTGTCATTTTGTTTCAGGAACAAGGCAGTTCGATGAGACACCGACCTGCCTGAATAAATTTTGTCTGGAAGTCTGGCTATCTAATTGTCTGGCAGTCTTGTTACCTCGTAAAGTCGCAATGTTGTAAAGTCGTATTGTCGTAAATTCTCAACGTCGATGATTACCTTTGTCCCATGCGCAAGGTCAATTTCCAGGAATTAGGAACCATGCCTTATCAAGAGGCTTGGGATTATCAGGAAAAGCTGTTTGGTGAAAATGTCGCCATCAAGCTGGCTAAGCGAAAAGCGGAAGTTGCCGGAGAAGTATATGGCGGTCCAGATACCACAGATTATCTTCTCTATGTCGAACACCCGCATGTCTATACCTTAGGAAAATCGGGTCACCTGGAAAATCTCCTGGTGGATGAGCAAGATTTAAAAGACATAGATGCCACCTTCGTCCCAATTAATCGGGGAGGAGATATCACCTACCACGGCTACGGACAATTGGTCGCTTATCCCATCTTCGACCTGGAATATTACTTTACCGATATCCATAAATTCCTGCGTTACCTCGAAGAAGCCATAATCCTTACTTTAAAAGATTTTGACATTCAGTCAGGAAGAATTGACGGTTTGACAGGTGTTTGGTTGGATTATGACGATTCTGACAGAGCCCGAAAGATTTGCGCGATGGGAATTCGCTGTTCGCGTTGGATCACCATGCACGGACTCGCTTTGAATGTCAATACCGACCTTTCTTACTTCGGACACATAGTGCCATGCGGCATTGACGATAAGGCGGTAACCAGCATGCAAGCCGAGCTCGGACATGAAGTTTCGATGGACGCAGTCAAAGAGCGGGTGAAATACCACATGGCGCAATTGTTTAGCATTGCCTTTGCAGAGGTAGTGGTATAAAAATCATTAAATTAGAAACATGAAAACAGTTTGGATAACGTTGGGCACCATTGCGGCCCTCTTTATTATTTTCTTTATGTGGGCTGGAGGTGTTTACGATAAAGCAGTAAGCTACCAAGAGGAAACCAACAAAACCTGGTCGAATGTGCAGGCCGCCTACCAGCGTCGTGCGGATCTCGTTCCTCAGCTCGTGGCTACGGTAAAAGCAGGGGCTAAGAATGAAAAAGAAATTCTTACTCAGGTAACTCAGGCGAGAGCGGGTATTGTTGGCGCAAAAAGTCCACAAGACCTTGAATTGGCAGGAAGAAAAATCAATACAGCTATCAACCTGGCTTTTGAAGCGTATCCAGAAATTCGTTCAACAGAGAACTTTGCCACATTGCAATCGCAGTTAGAAGGAACAGAAAACCGCATCAACGTTGAACGTAATAATTACAATGCGGCGATAAAAAATTACAATACCCATATCCGTGGCTTCTTTAAAAAGATGGCGCTTGGCATTACGGCCGATAGTGGAGAGTTTGAAAGAAAAGAAGGCTTCGAGGCAATTACCGAAGGCGCCGAAAAAGCCCCTGTATTGGAAGGAGCGTTCGAAGACTAATGGGATTACTCAGTAAAAAGTTTTTAAACGAAGCCGAAGAGGCACAGCTATTAGCCGCCATCAAGGATGCAGAAAAGGATAGCTCCGGAGAAATCCGCTTGCATATTGAGCCTTACTGTAAAATGGATGTGATGGATAGAGCAGCCGATGTTTTCGGCTTATTAGAAATGCATAAAACGGCACTCCGCAATGGGGTGCTTTTTTACCTCGCTTATGAAGACCATAAGTTCGCCATTCTCGGCGACGGGGGAATCAATGCAAAAGTGCCTGCCAATTTTTGGGATGAAATTCGGGATACAGTAACCAGCAGCTTTAAAGCCAAGAAATATGCAGAAGGCCTTAGTCAGGGCATCCGCATGGCTGGTGAACAACTTAGTACCCACTTTCCTTATCAATCAAACGACAAAAACGAGCTCAGTGACGAGATTTCATACGGTTAAATACGTTCTATTCAGTTTTCTATTTTTTCTTTTTGCCTCAGTTAATCTGCAGGCAAAAGAATTTCCCAAACTCATCGAAGGCAAACGAGTTTACGACCTTGCCAATGTATTGAGCGACCAGGAAGAAATGCTGCTTGAGCGCAAGATTGTTGCTTACCAAGACAGTACCTCTTCGCAGATTGTAATTCTCATCGAACAAAGCCTGGAGGGTGACGATGATTTTCTCTATACCCAGCGTCTCGCTGAATCATGGGGTATCGGACAAAAGAACAAAGACAATGGATTGCTCATTGCTGCTTTTATGTCCGATAGAAAGTTGCGTATCCAGGTAGGCCGTGGCCTTGAACCTGTGGTGACCGACGCGGTGAGTCATAGTATCATCAACGATATCATGAAACCGGCATTTCGGCAGCAAGCCTATTATCAAGCTTTTGACCAAGCGCTGAATGCTGTATTTGCGGCATCCAAAGGGGAGTTCAAGGGCGACGGTAAACGAAAAGGGAAGAAGGCACCAATTCCAGCTTTAGGATTCATCATTTTTATTGTCATCATGATTATCGTCCTTTCACGCAGAGGCGGCGGAGGCTTTGGTGGTGGTCTGGCTGGCGGTTATATGGCCGGTCGTATGATGGGCGGCGGCTATGGAAACTTCTCATCTGGTCGCGGCGGCTTTGGCGGCGGCGGTGGATTCGGCGGAGGAAGCTTCGGCGGTGGAGGTTCTGGCGGAGGATGGTAAGGCGCTACGCGAGCTTGAGTTCCGCCGACGCATACGTTTTGGCGAACGGAGACGGAGAGCGGAGTGCATGCTGCTTAGTTTGTCAAATCATGGTCAAATTGCGAGTCAACAATTGATTCCTAGCTAAATTCTTCCCAACTTGCTTCTATGCTTGAGCAACTTGATTTAGAACGTGTTTTGGTCCTGGATATTGAAACGGTCTCTCAAAAGCCAGATTTTGATAGCCTTGATAAAGTTTCTCAGGATCTTTGGCAATTGAAAGCAGCCAATCTCAAAGGTGCCGATCAGCAAACACCAGAAGAGCTCTATTCAAGAGCGGGTATTTATGCCGAGTTTGGAAAGATTGTATGCATCTCGGTGGGAATTTTTCGGGCTTATGATGATCATTTCCAATTTCGGGTAAAGTCATTTTTTAGTCATGATGAAAAAGAGTTGCTGGAACAGTTTGCCGAACTTTTAAATAGTCGCTTTGATAACAATCGTTTCTTGCTCGCTGCCCACAATGGAAAGGAGTTTGACTTTCCCTACCTCTCCCGGCGCATGACCATCCACGGTATGAAATTGCCTTTATTATTGGATACTCCCGGAAAGAAACCTTGGGAGGTCCCTCATTTGGATACCATGGAATTATGGAAGTTTGGTGACTATAAAAGCTTTACTTCACTGAAGCTTCTTGCCCATATTTTTGATATACCTACACCCAAAGATGATATTGATGGGTCACAAGTGGGGCAGGTCTATTGGCAAGAAAATAATCTGGAACGAATTCGGGTTTATTGCCAAAAAGATGTGATTACCGTGGCGCAACTCCTGCTTCGCTTTATGGGTAAGCCACTTTTGAGTGAAGAAGCACTTATCTTTGCCGACCAAGAAGACGCCTAATTTGAACTTACTTACCCCAACACACTGGAAAGATTACGAGTTAATCGATTGCGGAAATTTTGAAAAACTTGAACGTTTCGGACGTTTTGTTTTGCGCAGACCTGAGCCTCAAGCCATCTGGGACAAGGTGCTTGATGAAAAAGAATGGAAGGCATTAGCCGACGGTACTTTTTCACAAAAGGGTTCACATACTGGCGAATGGGTAGCACCTAAAGTTCCAGAAAACTGGAATATTCATTACCAGTACAATGGGCTGAAACTGCGGATGAAATTAGGCATGACTTCTTTCAAACATGTTGGGATATTCCCCGAACAAGCTGCCAATTGGGATTTTATCTACGATTCAGTAGTTAAAATGCGCATCAAAGAACCCAAGGTCCTGAACCTATTTGCCTATACAGGTGGTGCTTCTTTAGCTGCCAAAGCCGCAGGGGCCGATGTTGTGCACGTCGATTCAGTAAAACAGGTGGTTAGCTGGGCCAGAGAAAACATGGAACTTTCCGACCTCAACAATATCCGCTGGACCGTAGAAGACGCTCATAAATTCGTGAAACGCGAGGTAAAACGTGAAAAAATCTACCAAGGAATCCTGCTCGATCCACCCGCCTACGGAATCGGGGCCAAAGGAGAGCGCTGGAAATTGGAAGAAAGCCTAAACGAAATGCTTACCGACCTCGCCCAATTGCTTGATCCGAAAAATCATTTTTTCCTGCTTAACGTATATTCCTTGGGGCTATCTGCTTTGGTAGCTGAAAACCTAATCAAAGCACATTTCCCAAAAGCCGCAGTAGTCGATACAGGAGAACTCTACCTGAAATCCAAATCAGGAATGAACCTACCGCTCGGTGTTTACGGACGTTTTTCGAGTAGATTGTAGAGGTTGAGGGCTGAGAGTTGAGGGCTGAGTGTTGAAGGCTGAGTGTTGAGGGCTGAGTGTTGAAGGCTGAGAGTTGAGTGTTAAGCGTAGCCGAAACCAAATTGACCACATTGCTTTTTTTTTAAAAAAAAGCCCGTCATCCTGAGCCTGCCGAAGGACTCCTCATCTTGAAACACATGCTAAAGGTTGAGCGTAGCCGAAACCAGATATACGTAAAACCCCATTCCGAAGCCAGGCGCATTTCCCTCACTTCGACTTCGCTCAGTGTTCAGCACCTACTATTACCCAAGCGCCCTTCGACAGGCTCAGGGTGACGGGGCATTTGTCTCACCCTCTCATGTCTCACCCTCTCACCCTCTTTTTCTACCAATTCTGTCTATTAGGCTTGCTCAAAGTAGCGCGAACACCCATAAAGAAATAGAAGAAGAAGAAATAGAAATCAAGCAGGGGAAGGAAATAAAGTAAGGATGTTTCCTTCAAACGTTTCATGGCAAATCCATAAACAAAGTACTGCGAAATGAGTCTGCCTAGGTACATGTAAAAGGGTACTAGGAAGAAATAATTGGTTTGAATAGGCAGGCAAAAATAGATAGCGGCTGCAAGGCTCACATAGAACATCGTATTCGAGATATGCAAGCTAGCTAGGCGCCATTTGCTACCCGATGAATAATGTTTCCCAACACCGAGGTGCCTGTTTTTTTGTTTGATCCAATCGCCATAGGAGTCTTTCGGAACAGACTCTACAAAGGCTTCAGGCTGAATGGAAATGGCCGTATTGGTAGCTGTAGCAGTTTCATTGATAAATAAGTCATCGTCGCCCGCTAGAATATGATTGTGTGAAGCAAACCCCTTTACGCTAAAGAAAAGGCTCTTCCGGTAGGCCAAATTTCTTCCAACCCCCATGTAGGGCATTTTAGCCAAAGCAAAGGAAAGGTATTGCAGCGCAGTATAAAAGGTATCGAAGCGTATCAATAAGTTAAGAAAGCTCGATTTTTTCTCATAGGATGAATACCCTAAACTAATCTGTTTATTCTCAGTAAAGGTTGAAGCCATGGAACGAATCCAATTGCGGCTCACTGGTCGGCAATCGCTATCTGATAGTAGCAACCATTCGTTGTTTGCCGCTTTAATTCCGAGGGTTAAACCGAATTTTTTTCCCTTCGGATAACGTTCCTGCTCCACAATTTTAACGACCTTCAAACGGGCATGGTCGGCTTCCATTTGTTCAAGGTATTCCTGGCTTTTATCCCAGGATCCGTTATTGACAATTACCACCTCAAAATCAGGGTAGTCCTGGTCCAAAAGCGATTCCAAATTGGCCTTGAGATTTTGGTATTCATTGCGCGCAACTACAATCACAGAAACTGGGGGGAGCTTTTCATAACTGCGTTCTTTTGCTTTAAATGCCGAGAGCCGAACAAAATACCTGTAGTGAAAATAGAGTTGCCAAGCGGTGAAAACACCCAATACTCCGATTGATAGATAGGCTAATTGCATAGGGAAGCGCAAAAATAGCCTCTTGGCATCTGCACTTATTCACCTCGACCCGCTATTCTTTCCACAACTTTTGGGGATTGTTCGCTATTCTACCCAATAATGCGGACAACATTGCGTTTAGAAGCTATGCGGGGCAGCAATTTCCTCAAAAACTTGAATTATTGCGGAAAGGTATTGCGTCTGTGGATTTTTTACTTGGTTGGTAATGATTTATTTAAGTTTTTTGCATCCTCAACTATGAATATGTTCTCTTTGAAATCATTCGTTTTGCTCGCAGGCATGTGCTGTCTGGGGTATACTGCGAACGCACAAGAATTGCGTTCAACGGGTATGGCCTCTACTTATGCTTCATCCGAAGTGGGTATGCCCACAGCAAGTGGAGCAATCTACGAAAGCACCGCATATACAGCTTGCCACGCAACTTTGCCTTTCGGAACTGTCGTTCGTGTAACCAATTTACGCAACAATACTTCTGTTCTGGTAACCATCAACGATCGCTTCGACTACAAAACCAATCGCCTTATTGATGTTTCTCATGCCGCAGCCAAAGAGTTAGAGCTCTTTTCAAACGTGGCTCCTTTGGTAAGCATTGAAGTGGTTTCCTGGCCGACAGAAGAAACCAAAAACGAAGTGCCAAGCAACGAAGGTTAATCATCCTTCAATCTTTTGATACATTTTCCCGGGAAGGTTTCGAATCAATC
>JALRIQ010000374.1 GCA_023277325.1 Bacteroidia bacterium
ACATTGGGTAAACAGAACAAATAGGCGAAACTGATCTCTGAGATCCTTTTACCGCTGCTCTTGCCTGAGAATGGCTATATCATAGGAATACCCAATTTTATAACGTTCGCCCTGCCAGCCTAGTATTCCGATTAGCGCATCTGGGTTTGCTCCGGATTGGCGAAACCAGACCCAAGTTACAAAACCTCCTTTTTGAGGTAAAAGCCCAGGATTCGAAAATTATTCCCAAGACTTAACCATTGGTCGCGGTATTGCATCGTCGCTCTGCCACGAAATAATCCAACACTGGCCAAGTCTGGATTAGTTAGCGTGGCTGCCGCATAAAACTGAGAGAAAATAGCATCCTGCGTGTTTAATTGAATCACCAGCAGAAGGGTTAGGGCGAATGGGAAAAATCTTTTTGTACGCAGAATAACTTAAAGTTAGGCAATTAGTCGGCGGCACGAAAAATTATTCGACAAAGAAAAAGCCATCCGTTTCGGGATGGCTTTCATGTATTTTTAAGTGCCTCACTAAAAATCAGGACAAGTTAATTTGCGGTAACGTTTTGGGCGTTTTTTAGAACACCACTCAATAGCCGCACTAATTTCATGTGAACCAGGAGCCGCAGCTCTTGCTGAAGAAACAGTTACGTCGTAGCTGTATCCAAACTTAAAGTTGTTATGACGGAAGCCCAATAACACCAACATGGCATCCGAGTTTGGCGCAGTTTGACGGAACCAAAGTCCGGCAACCAAAGGCCCTTTATTTAAATAGAATCCGAAATTCACTTGCATGAATTTCTCTTGCATCATGATCAAGATATTTGGGCTGATTGCCAAGTCTGGCGCTCCACCTCTTTTACCTTCTTGTAAAGGAATTACCATACCTGAGTGCAAAGTCCAGCGGCGCGGCACTGTAGTGCCTGCATCCGAGTTTCCGTAAAAGGACTGGTTTGGCTCATTCAGGTTATGAACGGCGATACCCGCATAAAAATTCTTGGTATATCCAATCATACCCGCAGAGAAGTTTGGATAAGAAACACTCTCATTCGCAAATACTTCATTCGTTGCATTCACAAACCCGCGGCGTGGTACAATCTGATCTGCAAAACGCAGACGATTCCAGTCAATTGCTCTTTGCTGGTAAGTAGCCTGAATGGCAGCACGCATCGTAAACTTGCGGCTTACGTTAATCTGGTAGCTGTAAATTCCAGACAGTGCAGTGGTGGTAAGAAGTCCGTCTCCTGCAACATCCTGCATCGCCATGATACCAATACCTCCACCAATCGCGTCGATATGCTGATCATAGGACCCGGCGAAAGTACGGAAGGTACCTGGCAAACTTGGCCATTGATTTCTGTAGTTAAGGACGATTCGTCCTCCGCAGTTCCCAGTTCCTGCAAAAGCAGGGTTGGTATAAATTGGAGCAGCGTAGAACTGAGTAAACTCAGGATCTTGCGCTTTCGCGTCGCTACTGAACAAAAGCATTACCCCAGTTAGGGCTATACTTTTTACAAGCAACTTTTTGAGTAGAACTGGTGTCATATTTTCAAAAATACTTTTTTTAAACTTACGAAATAAATCTTCGCAACTTTCGTTACGAAAATGGCAGGAATTTCGCTGTAAATGCAAAGAATTGAATATTATTTGTAAAACTAAGCATGCCAACTCAATGCTAAACGTATGAAGATGACCCCTTATTATGTGCTTTCGTTGCTTATAACCCTGATGAGCGCGACTTTTTCCCAGGCACAAACGACGCGGCCGACGAATTATATCAATGAAGATTTTTCATGGAACTCAAAGCAGATCGTTCAGTTCGATTCTACCAGCATGCTCATCCCTTATTCGGCAGAGGGTGCTGACATCGCATTAGGACGCTCGCCAATTTATGCGGTGCAGGTCCCGTTGAAAGAGGGCGAAATCATTACATTGGATCCAAATATTTTTGCACTCTACGAAACACTGGATGCTGCTGTTTACAAAGACTATATCCAGACATTGGAGATTCCTGCGGGCAAAATCGAACCGAAAATCACCTACCAAACTGCGAAAAAACAACGTATTGGCGTGATTGAAATTCCACTTCTTGAAAAAGAAGAAAACGGCACAATCCAACTCCTTACCCATATCACGGCAAAATGGAGTGTGGCATTGCAGTCATCAAATATGGTGCAGGCTAAAAAGGGGGTAATCTGGAAAACAGAGAGTTTGTTAAAAGAGGGCAATTGGATTAAAGTAATATTTAGCGAAACCGGCGTTTATCGCCTCACCACCGCGGAGGTTCAGAGTTTTGGGCTTGCGGCTGTTGGACAAGATGTTTCTAAAATCCGCATGTATGGCTACCGCGGCGGTATGCTGCCAGAAGACAATATCCTGACTCAATACGACGATTTAGAGGAAATGGCCATCCAGGTGCGCGACAAAAACAATAATGGCTTATTTGATGGAGATGATGATATTCTCTTCTTTGCCTATGGCCCTCATGAAGTAAAATTCAATAACTCAACAAAAACACTCACTAAGCAAATCCATCATTACAGCGATTTGTCGGCCGTATTCTTAACCGTTGGCAACCCAGGCGGAAAACGTATTGGCACCAAAGCTTCAAGCGCTACAACGCCAACCTATACCACGAGTTCATTCGATGAGCTACTTCATCAGGAAGAAGAAAAACATAATCTAATCAAGTCTGGAAAAGACTGGTTTGGCAAAGAGTTCGGGCGCACCAGCAACGACCTCGACGTGAAATTTGACTTGACAGATCAAGTATCAGGTGAGCCAGTGCGCATTCAAACACGCGCCACCGCCAGAAGCGCTAATCCAAGTACCCTTTTCGCTACGGTGAACGGTCAAATTGTGCATCAACATAGCTTCTCGGCTGTTAACGTGTATTTTTATGCTGCTCAGTTTGCTTCTACCCCATCGCTTGTTGGCTCAAACTATACAGGGAATGGCCCACTTAACCTTACTCTTACCTACAATAAACCAACTACCGATTCCAAAGCCTGGCTCGATTATATCGAAGTGGTATACCGCAGAAAACTTGGCAATAACGGCCAACTCATTTTCCGTGATTCCAGAAGTGTCGGAGTAAATTCAGTGACCCGTTATAACCTCGACGGACAAGGTTATGAAGTGTGGGATTTGAGCGACCCTCTTGATATCAAACGTATCGATTTACAAGTTGACGGAGGAAATCAATATTTTGTTTCAGAGTCATCGATTCTTCGCGAATACGCTGCCCTTAAGAATGAAACATTTAAAAGCATCCATAGTTTCGAACAGGTGGCCAATCAAAATATCCATGGCGAGCGAAATATCGACTATGTGATTGTCGCTCACCCGCTGTTTTTGACTGAGGCACAGCGTCTTGCAAATTACCATACACAAACGAATGGCCTGAAAGTATTGGTTGTTCAACCTCAGCAGGTTTACAACGAATTTTCATGCGGTGTTCCTGATATTTCGGCAGTTCGTAATATGATGCGCTATTTCTATGAAACAGCGAACCCAGGCTCCGAACCTCGTTACCTTTTGTTCTTTGGTGACGCGTCCTACGATTACAAAAACATCTTAAATATCAATTCCAATTTCGTCCCTACTTTCGAGAGCAAAAACTCTGTTTCTCCAGTCGGGTCTTACTGCACGGATGATTTCTTTGGTCTGCTGGATGAAACCGAAGGCGGCGATGTGGATTATTCGGGCATGTTGGATGTGGGCATAGGGCGTTTTCCAGTTCAAACGGTGGATGAAGCCAAACAAATGGTCGACAAGATTATTCGCTACCAATCGAATGAAGGCTTGGGTGACTGGCGCAATGTGGTGACCATGCTTACTGACGATGAAGACAACAACATCCATATGCATGATGGAATTGCCTATGCGGCGATAATCGAAAAAAATCATCCGGAATACAATGTGCGTAAGCTCTTTGCCGACGCTTACAAACAGATTACGGTGGGTAACGGACAACGTTATCCCGATGTAACCAAAGAGGTTGACCGTTCATTCAATGATGGCGCCTTAATCGTGAACTATAGCGGACATGGCGGTGAGATTCAGTTGGGCTATGAAAAATATGTTGATATCCCGCAAATCAATTCCTGGGAAGGAGGAGCAAAACTTCCGCTTTTTATCACCGCGACCTGCGAGTTTACCCGATTCGATGACCCTGCTCGTCAATCTGCCGGTGAATTGGTTATGCTCAACCCAAACGGAGGAGCCGTAGGTCTATTCACTACCGTTCGTTTGGTTTACCAATGGCCAAATTTTTTGCTTAATAAGAAATTTTATGAAAACAATGTTTTCGCCTACAATCCAAACAATGTTCCTGCTTTGGGCGATGTGTTGGTAAAAACCAAAAATGAAAACCCACCTTCTATCAACTCAAGGAGCTTCGTATATATAGGAGACCCTGCCGTTGCCCTGGCCTATCCAAAATACCATGTGGCATCCACTAAAATCAATGGTGTAGATGTCAATCAAATGAATGACACCATTCAGGCCTTATCGAAGTTTACTTTGGAAGGGGAAGTACGTGACTTTCAAAATAATCTGAAATCCGATTTTAATGGTACGGTATATCCAACCGTTTTTGCCAGCAAGCAGACGATTACCACCCTGGCCAACGACCCAGGTAGTTATGAAGAAGACTTTGAAGCCTACACAAGTATTGTCTATAAAGGAAAAGCCAGTGTAAAAGACGGCAAGTTTAAAGTAGAGTTCATCCTACCTCGCGATTTACCTTTCCAACCGGGTAATGCCAAAATCAGCTACTATGCTGAAAACGGTGAAGAAGATGCAAATGGCTTTGATGAATTTGTAATGAGTCCGCAGGTTGACCCAAGTGCACCAAGCGACTTTGCTGGGCCTCAAATCCGCTTGTTTATGAATGATTCTTTCTTTGTTCGTGGGGGAATTACAGATGAAAGCCCTTCGATTTATGCGCTTGTGTATGATGAGAGTGGAATCAATACGACGGGTTTAGGGATTGGTCGTGATATTTCGGCAATTCTTGACAACAATACGAAAGAGGTGTTGGTGCTGAATGAGTACTATGATGCCAATATTGATGACTTCAGAAGAGGAACAGTTATCTATCCACTCAAAGACCTGAAAGAAGGACCACATACCCTTCGCGTGAAGGTTTGGGACGTGCACAATAACTCCGCCGAGGCGACCACAGAGTTCATTGTAGCTCCATCTGTGAAGTTTGCCATAGAAAACTTAATGGCCTACCCGAACCCATTTAATACGCAAACAACAATCAGCTTTGAGCATAACCAACAAGGAAAAGATTTAGATATCAAAGTTTTGATATACGATACGAAAGGAAAGCTCGTTAAAACCATAACGGCCTTAGAACTGAACGCCGGCTCACGAGTTAATTCCCTGGTATGGAATCCTTATAGAGATGGATATACCGAAGTTTCTCCTGGGTTATATTTGTTCAAGGTCATTGTGAAGAATGACGCGGGCGAAGAGGTTGAAGCGTCGAGCAGACTCGTCTACCTACCGAACCCTTAAGATGACCAAGAAATCAACGCAGAATCCTATATTTGCCACGCTATTTTAGCCAAAAGAATGAGATTGAGATACATTGCTGCAAGTTTCGTATGCCTATTTTTAGGCGTTAAATCCTATGCACAGCCTAATTTACTTGGGCAGGAAAATGCCATTACGACCACTGTTCCTTTTTTGATGATTGCTCCAGATGCAAGGGGAGGATCAATGGGTGATGTTGGTGCAGCGACCACTCCAGATATCAATTCTGGGCATTGGAACCCTGCTAAATTTGCCTTTATCGAAAAACCAGGCGGAGTAAGCTTAACCTACACCCCATGGTTGCGCCAATTGGTAGATGGAGTTTCTATTTCCTACCTTTCAGCATATGGTAAAATCAATAAACGCAGTACCCTAGCTGGTAGCCTTCGTTTCTTCTCCTTGGGTAATATCAATTATACCGATGAAAACGGAAATACGCTAGGTACATTTAACCCGAGCGAATTTGCAGTAGATGGATTCTATAGCACACAGCTTTCCAAGCATTTCTCCATGGGAGTTGGATTGCGTTTTGTATACTCTAACCTCATTGGTAACCTTGCTTCCAACGGAACACGTCCGGGTATCGCAGGTGCTGCCGATATCGGCATGTATTATACCAACACGAAGAAGCTAAAATCCAAAAAGCAGATGGATTATGCCTTCGGTTTGGCAATAACCAATATCGGTAACAAGATTACCTATACCTCCGACGCGCAAAGGGATTTTATTCCAATCAACCTTCGCCTGGGAACATACGCAGGTGTTCAAGTGGACGATTATAACCATGTTGGAATTGCAGTAGACTTTAATAAACTATTGGTTCCTACTCCTCCGTTGTATAGCTTGGATACCAATGGAAAAATCCTTGTAGGAGGCGGCGGTCCTGTAGTTGCTTACGGAAAAAGCAATGACGTGCCAGTGCTTGAAGGGATGTTCCAATCTTTTGGAGATGCGCCTAATGGCTTCAAAGAAGAATTGCAGGAAGTTCAAATCTCTGTTGGTGCAGAATGGTGGTACCAAAAGCAATTTGCGGTTCGTACCGGTTATTTCTATGAAAACAGAAATAAAGGAAACCGGAAATACATGACTTTCGGAATTGGAGTGCGCTACAATGTATTTGGATTGGATGTGTCCTATCTTGCTGGTCTTGGTCAACGAAACCCATTGGCGAACACCTTGAGGTTCTCTCTTCTATTCGACTTTGCTGCCTTCAAAACAAGCAGCTCGGAATAATCCACTTATTTCTTTACCTCGTTCAATTTATCCAGCGCATTGCACTTTGCGCAGGAACCCCCGCATTCCTTTTTGTCATGAAAAGGTTCACGTAACTTTTTAAATATATACCAGGCGGCTATCCCAACAACAATGGCTAAAAGGATATATTGAAAGATCATCCGAGGATAAATGGGTTAAATTGTTTCTCGTGCCCGATAGTCGTTTCGGGACCGTGACCTGGAAATACGGTATAGTCGTCGGGTAAAGTATAAAGCTGTTTTTGAATAGAATGAAGCAGGGTGTCGTGATTACCCCCCGGTAAATCGCTTCTCCCTATGCTCTCTCTAAAAAGAACGTCGCCGGCAATTACCCATTTTTTTGCATGACAAATAAACAGGATGCTTCCCGGTGAGTGGCCAGGTGCCTCACGAAGCTCCCATTCTTCTCCCAATAAACTGAGGGTATCGCCATGCTGCAAATCGGTCATTAAGCTTGGACCTTCTGTATAGGGAATACCGAACATCATGGCCGATTCAACTCCACGCTGAAAAACGGTAATTTCTTTCTCATTGGCATGTGCCACCAATTTATACGTATCATGCACCCAGGAATAGCCCAAAATATGATCAATATGCGCATGCGTAAGCAGCAAATGGTCGAGACTGAGGCTCTTCTCTTCAAGGAAACGTTTTAATGCGGATTGTTCCGTTGCATTGGAGCAGCCCGGATCAAACAAACATGCTTCGCGGGTTTCTGAATTGAAAAGCAAATAGGTGTTTTCAGAAAACGGATTGAAAGTAAATACGTGGATTTGTAGCATAATTCGCTACAAAAATACGTTTCAAAAGAAGATAGCACGGGATTTGAAGATGTTTTTCTATTGACTAACTTTGACTGGAGCCTCAGATTTGACAAAACTACTCGCCATTCTCTCTTTTCTTTTTATCAGTCCTTTGCTTTATGCACAGGGATTCAATACCGAATTTGGCAGCAGCACCCGTCAATATCACGTGCATGATTGGAAGTATATCAGCTCCACTAATTTCGACGCTTATTATTACGGGGATGCACATGAACTTGCAGAAACCAGCCTAATCGTCGCAGAGAAAGAGCTTAAAGAGGTAGAAGATATTGTCGATTATCGCTTTGGGACTCGCTCTCAGATAATTCTCTATCAATCCGATTACGATTTCCGCCACAGTAATCATTTCAATACAGCAACGCCCTTCAATAAGGGTGGATACGCCTATACAACCCAGAATAAAATCATTACCTACTTCGATGGAAGCCGGGAAAATTTGAGAATCTCTATTCGGTATGGACTCGGCGAATTGCTCGTAAAAGAACTCATGTACGGTGGCTCATTCCAGGAAAGACTGCGCGCATCTACCCTCCTCTATATGCCGGAATGGTTCTATAAAGGTTTACTCTCCTACCTCGCAGAACCTTGGAATACCAAAAAGGATGATCAAGTACGCGATGCCATTCAAAACGGTGCATTTAAAAACCTCAACTTATTAAGTGGTCCTGAAGCAGAACTTGCCGGACATAGCTGGTGGAATTATATCGGCGAAACCTATGGGATTCGAAGTATATCAGATATCCTATACCTTACTCGCGTAAGCAGAAATTACGATAATGCGCTAAACTTTGTCCTTGGAAACACGCCCCGATCTATTTTCATCGATTGGCACAAATATTACGAAATTCGCTATTCCACCGACCCAGGAAATGGTCCTCTTCGAAATGCTATCCAACTGCCAAAAATACTGGCAAAACGGACTTTCTCTCAAATGAAAATTTCGCCGAATAGCCAGGAAATTCTTCTGGCTGGCAACTACCTGGGCCAAATGGAAATTTGGGTGCTAAATATCGGAAGCAAAGAAGTAAAGCGTCTTTATAAAAGTGATGATAAAGGCATGATGAAATGGGATGCAAATGAGCCGGCCATCACCTGGAGCCGCGACGGTAAATCCATCCATGCTTTTCTTCATTTAAAAGGGATATTGAAGCACCTTGAGGTCAGCAAAAAAGGAAATATTTTGCAATCAAGCGTTGTACGGGGAATAAATCAGGTGCAGCATGTGGCCATTCACCCGAAAAAAGATTTATTTCTTCTTTCGGCTACCCATAAAGGACAAAGTGATCTATTTCTCTATGAAAATCTGACACTTACACAACTCACCAATGACCCTTTTGATGATCAAATGGCCTCATTTAATGCCGATGGAAGTGAGGTGCTTTTTCAATCAAACCGGGAACAAAATGGGCTCAACTACTCGGGAACGAATACCCGTATGCAAGGAGATTCCGTAAGCTCCGATATTTATAGCATTCCATACCCCTTAGTCAAAGGGCAAATGCGCCGGATAACGGCTACCCCATTCATTCATGAAGTACAGGCTCAAGCCTATCCCCTCGGAGGCATTGCCTATTTGAGTGATAATAATGGGATCTATAATACTTATGTCACCTTAAGCAGTCAGCGCCTTGAAAAAACATTGATAATAGTAACTCGCTTAAATGAGGCAGCTGGTTCCGACACTTTTGTGGTACATGGAGAACTTAACAAGGATAAATTTAGGCTGGAAGACCTTGAATTAGACAGCGCGAGTATGGCGAATACAGGAGATTTTCGGCTAGAGGAAGTGTATAAAGAAGTTTACCGCCACTACCCATTAAGCGACTACGCCAGAAATATTCACCTGTTCGCTACCTCCCAAAAACTGGATATCGAAGCAGCCCTTTACCGCTATAATTCCGCCTATTATATCCAGGTTTTAGACATTTCGTCGGAAGTTGAAAAAGATGCGCAATTCACGACAGTAGCACCTACCTCCTACCGAAATATCCTAGGTAACCAGGCTTTTATTTCCGATTCTACGAGCAATCGTTTTTTGGTAGAAAAGCAGGATCTCCCCGTTGAAGAAACCATCACTATCGTAAAAGCCGATACCACACCAAAAGAAGAATTGTATTATTTCCAAACTGGATTTCCCGAGAAACCGAAGGTTTTGGTTAAGAAAAAGTCGTTTCAGGAAAATGAAATCCTTTACCAAACAACTCCAAGCAACTATAAGACCAGCTTCTTCCCGAATTTCCTGGTCACGCAATTATTAGACAATAGCATTATCAATACGCCCTATTACGTCAATAATGGGTTCAGTTCTACGTTCAATACCTTCAGCCGTCCAAATTTAAATGCGCGCATGGAAGCGAGTATGACGGATCTTTTCAACGACCAGACCCTGGTTGTAGGAGGAAGAATACCTGTACGCTTATACAGTTCCGATTTTTATCTGAATTATACCCAAAGGAAGTACAAACGCGATTTTGGTGTTCAATTTTTCAGGATGTCGCGCTTGATTGATGCTACGGTAACAAGTAATCGGGTATTCATCCATGAAATCCGCCCATTTATGGTTCAGCCACTTCCTAAAAATATGGAACTCAGGTTCTCTCCCTTTGCTCGCTTTGACCGCAATGTGACCAACGCCACGGACCAGGGTGCCTTGGAAACACCGGATGAAGTAAATGAATGGGTGGGTGCTTCTATTTCTTTGGTTTACGATTGCTCGATGATGGAGGAACTCAACTTCCCAGTTGGGGTAAGGGCTAAAATTTACTTGGAGCATTTTCAAAATATCAGCAGCGAAAGCCGCAGCACTTCGATTATTGGAATGGACTTAAGGTGGTACAAAAAGCTGGGAGCCAAAGTACTTTGGGCGAATCGCCTGAGTGCTACTGCAAGCTTCGGCCCTTCGGTAGTCAACTTCCAGGTTGGCGGACCCGAAAACTGGCTGGCCAATAAGTTCAACGGGCAATTAAACCCAAGCTCTGATTACTCCTATAGCTTCAATAGCCTGGTTTCAGGGCTTAGAGGCTTCAACCAAAATGCGAGGAATGGCGGCCATAGTATGGTCTTAAATAGCGAGCTACGTATTCCTATTGTGAGCTATATGAGTCAGACTCCGACAAACATGAGCTTCTTGAGAAACCTTCAATTGGTAGGTTTCTTTGATATGGGGTCTGCCTGGAACTCGTGGAATCCATTTGTGGATCAACACTATAATACGCGGGTAATCGATCAGGGTTCATTGCGCATCGTTGTGCGAAACAAAAACAACCCATTCCTGAGCAGTGTCGGAACAGGATTGCGCACGCGCGTGTTCGGTTATTATGTGCGTGGTGATGTAGCCTGGGGGATAGAAAATGGCGTGCTCGCCAACGACGGCAAGGCGCAGTGGTATTTCTCTCTGGGTTATGACTTCTAATTATCACCCGTAATTCAAAGCAGTATCGTACCTTTCTAAGCTCAAATCGGCTTGTCATGCACTACATTATCTTAGACCTCGAAGCTACTTGTTGGGAGAATCGTTCCGATACCCGACCTAATGAAATCATTGAAATTGGTGCTTTAAAAATCGATTCAACAGGAAAAACGATTTCAGAATTTCATGCCTTTGTGAAGCCTAAACTGCATACCCTCCTTTCCGAGTTTTGCATACAGCTGACTTCTATCAATCAAACATCCATTGACGAGGCTATGACCTTCGATAGCGTGGTGAGTGACTTTCAAAAATGGATTGATTTGAGCAAACCCTATCTGCTTTGCAGCTGGGGATTTTATGATAAATCGCAATTGGCCAAAGACTGTGATCTCTATGATATCTCCAAAATCTGGCTCATCAAACATATCAGCCTGAAACACCAATATGCTTCCATTAAAAAAATTGCACGACCAATAGGCATGGCCGCGGCTTTGGAAATGGAAAATATCAAGCTGGAAGGAACCCATCACCGGGCTTTGGACGACGCAAAAAATATCGCCAAAATATTCAATGCCAACCGAGGTAAATGGAATACAGACTACTAAGCTACCGTCATTAGAAGCGCAGGTGTTTAACAGTTTGTTTGTTTCCCAAAAGCTGCTTTAGCGAATCGATTCCAATCTTCACATGCGTTTCGGCAAAATTACTGGTCACCTGACTATCACTGCTGCCCGTTTTTACTCCTTCAGGAATCATAGGTTGATCGCTCACCAATAAGAGGGCTCCGCTTGGGATTTCATTAAAAAAGCCCACCGTAAAAATCGTGGCAGTCTCCATATCCACAGCCATGGCCCGAATTTTCCTGAGGTAAGCCTTGAAGCTCGAATCGTGCTCCCAAACTCTCCGGTTAGTGGTGTAAACGGTTCCTGTCCAATAATCTTCCCCATAGTCGCGTATGGTAGTCGAAATTGCCTTTTGAAGCGCAAATGCCGGAAGGGCCGGAACCTCAGCTGGGAAATAATCATTGCTGGTACCGTCGCCACGTATTGCGGCAATTGGAAGGATTAAATCACCAATCTGATTTTTTCTTTTCAAGCCCCCACATTTACCTAAAAACAAGACTGCCTTTGGTTTTATGCTGCTCAACAAATCCATAACAGTAGCGGCATTGGGGCTTCCCATACCAAAATTAATCATGGTAATCTGTCCGGAAGTGGCTACTTGAAAAGGCCTATTCTCACCCTGAACCTCAGCACCCGTTAGGGAAGCGAAAATATCCAGGTAATGGTCGAAGTTGGTAAGTAGGATGTATTTGCCAAAATCTTTCAGCTCGACGCCTGTATAACGAGGAAGCCAATTTTGGGTAATTTCTTTTTTGGTTTTCATGCCCCTTAAAGATACACTTTTGCACCGAGTGTAAACCACATTAAGTCATAACCCAGTTCGGCAAATGCGCCAATATTTTTGCTCAGCTTATATCCTGCCCCAAAAAACAAACCGGTATAGGGGGCACCATGGTTGTAGTTATTTACGGTATAGCTGGCAGGCGGTGAAACGGAATATACCTGTCTGAACCTTTCGAACTGCACCCCAAAATGCAATCCGCCATAGAGATCAAGCTTTTCATCATACGGGTATTGGTAAGCGAGACGAGCGGCAAGTACTGTATGCCGCCACTGGTATTCTGATTTCCAGTTTCCCAGCGCATAGTTGGCCCGGCTGCTTCCAATCACCATTATACCACCTAGAGTCAGCTTTCCCGTACTTAGTTGTTTCAGGTCTTGTTCATAACCAATGCGAAGTCCGCTTCCAATGCCAGTTCCCTCATATACCTTGTCTTTGTGTTTTATGGGGTAGAAATTACTGATGCTTCCTAGTCCTAACTCCAGCGTTTTATTCTCCTGTGCCTGAAGCATCAAATGAGAAAATACGACTACCACTGTTAAACAAACCGTTTTCATCATGATGCAAAAATAAAACTTAGCGCATTCACGCTTGCATGTTCCTCGCTATTTTTTCAGGATTTAGGGCTGTATTATATACCTTTGTTTCTTATGACACAGCAAGCTTCCACCTCCATTCAACAGGTATTACAAGAACTTGGTATTCAACCAGAAAACCCAGCAGCTTCAACAGGGCTTAATTGGCTTGGACGAAGCGACCGCGAAACAAGAGAAATCTATAGTCCGGCCGACGGCAAAAAGATCGCTTCGGTCTATTTAGCCAACGAATCCGACTATGAGCAAATTATGCAAAAGGCGCATGAGGCTTTCCTTGTTTGGCGATCAATGCCAGCTCCGAAAAGAGGTGAAATCGTCCGTCAATATGGAGAGAAGCTGCGTGAGTTCAAGCAAGAGCTTGGCACATTGGTTTCCTACGAGATGGGAAAAATCCTTCAGGAAGGATTGGGTGA
>JALRIQ010000375.1 GCA_023277325.1 Bacteroidia bacterium
GGCTTCCTTTGGGAGGTTATGTAAAAATTGCCGGAATGATTGACGAATCCATGGATACGGATCAATTAAAATCTGATCCTCAACCTTGGGAATTTCGCAGCAAACCAGCTTGGCAGCGTTTAATCGTGATGCTTGCCGGAGTAACTGTCAATATCATTTTGGGTGTGATTATTTTTTCCGGAAGCCTTATGTTCTTCGGGGATAAATACATCCTGAATGATGATGCGAAATACGGCATCACCACTTCTCCATACGCCAAGGAGATAGGATTTATGGATGGAGATAAAATCACGCACCTCAACGGACAAAAAGTGGTGCGTTTTGATGAAATCCTCAATCCTAAGAACATTGTTAATAAAGCAGTATACACGGTTGAACGTGGAGACTCCACCTTCGATATCGCGCTTCCTGATTCGTCTTTGCGCATTATCACTGCCAAGAAGAGTAGTTTTATCGGCCTGCGCCAACCCTTTTATGTGGAATCTATTTCTAAAGGAAGCAATGCCGATAAAGCTGGTCTGCAAGCAAACGACCGTATCCTAAGTATTAATCATTGGCCTTCTCACTTTTTCCATGAATTCAAAGACATCCTGATTTACCGTCAGGACAAAGAAGTGGAAGTAGAAATTCTCCGCGGAAATGATACACTTACTCTTCCAGTAGTTGTGGACAAGGGTGGTGTGTTAGGTTTTACCGCCAAAATGGAGGAAATGGGACAACTCACCGAGTATTATTCCTTCGGTAAAGCGCTTTCCATTGGAACTGACCGCGCATTTTCTTCTTTATTGGTAAATATCCAAGCTTTAGGCAAAGTATTCAGTGGAGACGTAGATCCCACCAAATCATTGATGGGACCGATTGCCCTGGCTACTGTCTTTGGAAGCGACTGGGATTGGCAAAACTTCTGGGGACTAACCGGATTATTGTCGATGGTTCTGGCATTTATGAACGTATTACCTATTCCAGCTTTGGATGGTGGTCATGCGCTTTTTCTCCTTGTCGAAATGGTCATCAGGCGTCCTCTTGGGGATAAGTTCATGCAAGTGACGCAAGTAATCGGAATGGTTATTTTGCTAAGTTTGATGGTATTCGTTTTTGGAAATGATATCTGGAACCTCATATCGAAGTAAGCCCTTTCTATTTGCCCTCTTATTGGCAATCCCTTCCCTTTTAATGGCGCAACAGAGCACTTTGGATGTGCCTGATAGCCTGATTAAAAAGGATTCTATACAAACCATTAAGATGCTTATCGTCCCTTTTAACCCGAGCATGTATTTCTCGGATGCCGACAAGGATATTGGGGATGTTAGTCAGGTTGATCCTGGACAGGTACGCAACAAAGTAAACGCGAGCCTGGAAAGCAGCGTATCCAGCTATTTAGACCTTTATTATGATGTGGAAGGTTTGACCAAGCAAATAGACGCCAACGATGACCTAGATTTAATCTTTGGTTCTATCTCCTATTCGCCTCAGGAAATCAAAGCACCTGAGGAGGAAAAACAGGGTGGTCTTAAAGGATTGCGAAACAAAGTAAAGCCGAAGCAGAACGAGGCTCTTGAAGAGAAAAAAGATCCAGAGTCTTATATGGATATCACTTTTGCAGATGGGCGACTAATCGACTACCTGACGACAAAATACGGGGTGGATTATGTGATCTTCTTCAATCAGTTTGAAATTAAAACCGATTACGAAAACTGCATCAACCTCCAATTGCGGAATTATTACCGCGAAATCAAAGTGCATT
>JALRIQ010000376.1 GCA_023277325.1 Bacteroidia bacterium
ACATATTGTCTCAATTCTAGTACTGATTGTTGCTATGGCAATGCTAGAAGGTGCTGGAATCGTGGCGCAAAAACTCATCGGTCAAGCCTTTCGTTCTTTGTTTGCGGAGTATTTTGGCGATCCAGAAAAACTAAAAAAGCGCACAGAACCAAGTCCAACGTTCAGCATCGAGACCTGGTTTGCAGAGGGCAATCAACTCGACCTCTTGCATTCCATGAACGAGAAGGAATTTGAAAAGGCCTTAAATAGTGTGGAAGGACTGCGTGACTTTGTGCTAAGCAAAGGAATGAAGGAAGACACCACCTTATGGATGGAGTTTGTGCTATTCGGTTTATCTGAGTTCTCCCGCTTGAACAGAGAGCAAATTGAAACGGGAGCACGTTTTGCTGATTTAATGGGCAGCTTCTTCCGTTTTAATGAGGATGAAGGCTAATTCTTTACGAAAACCTTAATAGTGTCAACGAGCAAATTAATAACCATGAAAATACGCAGCGCCACCCTGAATGATGCCCAACTGATTGCCCAATTCAATCAAAAAATGGCCTTGGAAACCGAAAACAAGGTTCTTCCCGACGAACTTATCATTCCTGGTGTAGAAGCGGTATTAAAGGACCCGGTAAAAGGACAATACTTTGTTGCAGAGGTGGATGGCGTAATGCGCGGTCAGTTGATGATTACCTACGAATGGAGCGATTGGCGGAACAATACCATCTGGTGGATTCAGAGTGTTTACGTGGAAGAAGCTTTTCGCGGTCAGGGCCTGTATAAAGCCTTGTATGAAGCAGTGAAGGAAGCAGCTAAAAAGGCCAATATTCAGACAATACGTCTTTATGTTGAGAGGGAGAACTCTACCGCCCAAAAGGTTTATGAGAAACTTGGCATGGAAGAAACCGTCTATGCCATGTATGAGGCTACTCTTCAATAACCGCGGCGTATACCGGGTTTAACATCGAATAGCGCACACGTACTTTTCGGGAACTGGGTAGGGTGTAAATATTCCTGGAAGGCATGCGCTTTGTATACGCCTTTCCATTCACCCAGTAGGTATAGTTAACAGTATAGGTTCCTTTGTATTTCACCTCAACAATTCCGGTTGTTACCGCCGAATAATAGGCGAAATGGTAAGCTTTCATGAGGTTTGCCCCGCCTATCCCGGTTAAAATGGACAGCGTCATTCCCAAAACCAAGTTTCGCATCACACGTGATGGGATTTTAAAACTAATTTTTCCTTTGAGTTCTTGATACAGGTAGCGCGTATACCATAGGTTTTGCTCCCGCACATTTCCGATAAGAATGAGAATTATGGCGAAAATGAGACTCAACGGCGAAAAACTCTCCAGGGTATAAAACCAATTGCTGATAATCATAATAGCCCCAGTGGCCATGAGGCCAATATTGAATGAATGACGCAGCCATAGTGGTGTCCCTGAATTTAAGCCATTCCAATCGTTAATAATCTTTTCTTCGGCCTCTCGTTTCCTTCGTCGGATAAGTTCTTCACGCATTTTTTTGCGCGTCTCCTCCTTTTCCTTTACCGGATCCTTTTTGAGAAGCATATTCATGCCCGAAAGGCGGATATCGTATTCCTGCTTGGTATCGTATTCGCCCAACACATTGTAGGCATTGCTGATTTCCTTGAATTTTTCTTCAGCCTGTTTATCGCCAGGGTTTTTATCTGGGTGGTAGCGCACCGCCAATTGCTTGAAGGCACGTCGTACCTCCGTAAGGTTCGCATAATCAGGTAAACCAAGTATATGATAGAAACTCCGTGGCAAATTCTATATTCGAAAAGTAGTGACTTTACAAAATAACATATTGAAACGCGTTTGGCATTGGACCCTGCTTCTCTTTTTTCTATTCAGTGCCTGTAAATCAACGAAAATGCAAGCTAACTTATTTGGTGAACAGGATTACCGCAATCTTACCAACAACAAAGAATGCCTTTGGCTCAATGAACCACTCCCTCAATTGGATGCAATTATTACTGAACAATTACGCATCAAACACCCCGAAAACTACCAGTACAAAATATACCTGGGCTGCTGGTGCAGCGACAGCAAAAAGCTCATCCCTTCTTTTGAAGCGATAAAAAAGGAATTTCAAATACCCGACAAGCAATTGCGTTATTTTTCTCTGGATATCGATAAGAAGTCACCCGGAAAAACGGAAGAGGCCGATGGAATTGAGTACATTCCTACCATCATTATCTTAAAGAATGGAAAAGAAATCGGACGAATTATTGAAATAGCCGACCCAAATTTAGAGACCGTCCTGCTTGGGCTTCTCTGATTTTTTTACAAAATGATAGCGGTAGATTATTGGCCGCGCATTCTCGGCAATTTTGGGCTCCCCTTCTTCATCCACCTCCCAGTAAGGCTCCACCCCGTCGAGGTCTGAATCGTCCCAAACTTTCATCTTATCGTCTTGAGGCCCCTCCTTGCGAAAGAAAAAGGCCAATACCAAGCCGCTTAAAAATCCAGCAAAATGACCTTCCCAACTCACTCCAGGCTGCACCGGGAACATGCCCCAAACCAGTGAACCATAAAGAGTGATGACTCCAAATGAAATCATGGTAAGCCCTTTATTTCTTCGCACAAAGCCACTGGCAAGTAGAAAAAAGGCCAATGAATACACCAAGCCACTCGCTCCAATATGATAAGTTGTGGGGCGTCCTATCGTCCAAAGCCAAAGTCCGTTGATTAGAAATTGCCAGACAACTAGCTCCCAGGCAATATTTTTAAAGAAATAAAATAAGGCGGTACCTAGAACCAGAATCGGAATACTATTCGAAATAAGGTGTTCCCAATCCGCATGTAAAAATGGACTGAAAAGAATACCGCGAAGGCCCTCTAAATGCAAAGGATGAACACCGTATATACCCCAATGGTATCCTCCCACTTTTTCCAGGATCAAGGCAAGCCACATCATAACCACCAGCAAAAGCGGGGGCATAATGGCATTGATAAAGTCTTTCCTTTCCTTGTTCATCTGTCTTCCTGTTTTGCGAAAAGCGGGCCTATCCCTACTTTTGTCGGCAAATTGTCAGATATAATGTTCGGGAAATTAGCAGAAGCAAAGCAAAAAGCCGCAGAAATTAAAGCGCGTTTAGAGCAAGTATCCGTGATGGGTCAATCCAACGACGGACGAATCAAGGTCGTGGTTTCTGGTGGTCGCCGTGTTATCGACATCCAGTCTGCAGACATCGATATGAATAGCCTTGAAGCCAAAAGCAACCTGATTCAAGCTATGAACAGCGCGTTGGAGCAAGCCGACAAAGTGGCAGAAAGCGAAATGTCGGCAATTGCTCAAGATTTATTGCCTGGCGGCCTCGGCGCGCTAGGGAACATGTTTAAAAAATAAACCAAGCAACATACCATGTATACCAATCTCCTCACAGAACTTAAAGGAAGTAATTTTTGGATCAGCATCAACCGTGCTGATAAAATGAATGCCTTAAATATTGATACCCTTCGGGAAATAAAATTAGCCGTAATGGAAGCCAACGCCAACGCCGAAGTGCGGGTAATTTTCCTCACAGGAATTGGTCAGAAGGCCTTTGCTGCCGGTGCTGATATCGCCGAATTTGCCTCTTTTGGTGTGGCCGAAGGAACGAAAATGGCCGCCGACGGACATGCAGTTATGAACAGCATCGAGCAATCGCCCAAGCCTGTTATTGCCTTGGTGAATGGTTTTACCCTTGGAGGAGGTTGCGAGCTTGCCATGTCGTGCCATGTGCGTATTGCTTCAGAAAATGCCCGCTTCGGACAACCTGAAGTGAACTTGGGATTGATTCCGGGATATGGAGGTACACAGCGCCTTTGCCAAATTATAGGAAAAGGAAAAGCCTTGGAGCTTTTGCTAAGCGGGGATGCCATCAAAGCCGACCAAGCCTTAGCCCTTGGGCTGGTAAATCAGGTAGTTCCTATTGAAAACTTATATGAAGCTGGAGAAGTCTTCGCTTCTAAGCTGAATAGCAAATCGCCAGTTGCAATTTCTCGTGTTATCGAGTGTGTTAATGCTGGCTACGCATTTGACCAGGATGGCTTCCAAAAGGAAATTGATGCTTTTGGTGAAAGTTTTGGGACAGAAGATTTTAAAGAAGGTACCCAAGCATTTTTACAGAAGAGAACTGCTGATTTTAAAGGGAAATAAGCTGTTTTGACGTTTTTTTTCGCTGAAATCAAATCAAAAGTTTAGTTATTTTGATGAAAAATCATTTATCTTGTTGACCGAAAGAAAAAAGACCTAACCCTTCTGCTTTCTTTCGAGGATATAAACAGAGAATATTATGGCGAAAACACCTACGGTAGTCATTGCTGATGACCATCCTATATTCCTTCTCGGACTGAAGTCTGTCCTGGAGAAGATGACCGATGAATTCGATTTGATCGGGGTTGCTGAAAATGGCAATCAAGCTTGGGAGCTGATCAAGAATAAAAAACCAGATATCGCTTTATTGGATATTGAGATGCCGGATATGTCGGGATTGGATATTTGTGAAAAAGTGAGAGCAGAAAACCTTTTCACGAAAGTGATTGCCTTGACTGTTCACAAAGATGAAGACATCTTCAATCAAGCTTTAGAGGCTGGTGTTCACGGTTATATTCTTAAAGAGAATTCCATCAACGACCTTTCAGAAGGAATCAAAACTGTATTAAGCGGTAACTTCTTCTTCTCTGCATCCGTTTCTGGATTCTTATTGAACCGCACGGCGCGTGCCTCTCAAGTGGAAACAGAAGTGAAAGGGCGTCGTCTTACCAAAACAGAAAAATACGTGATGCGCATGATTGCCGAAGGGCATACCAGCAATGATATCGCCAAGAAAATGCGTATCAGTGTAAAAACCATCAACAACCATCGGGCAAATATTTGCAAGAAGCTAAACCTTAAAGGGACAAACAGCTTACTTGTTTACGCCATGAAGAATAAAGAGAATTTCGTTTAAGAAGTTCTTTTAGTTAGTAAAAAGTGAGAATAAAATTAAGTTCCATGCCTCCTTTACGGGTGGTTTGGAACTTTTTTTATGGATGAAATTTGACTACAGGTATTTGTCGCCGTATTTCAACTTCATGTCGGTAACGATCTGCTTTACCTCTTGCTCACGGCTTCGGTCAGTAATTAACAAAACCTGATCTGACTCGACAATAATGAGGTTGTCTACCCCATTCACTACTACCATCTTGTCATCAGGAACACAAATCATATTTCCTTTTGCATCCACCGTATTGACCAAGCGGCCATTTACCGCATTGTTATTTTGGTCTTTTTCATAGACATCATACAAAGAGGACCAGGTGCCTAAATCCGACCAGCCAAAGTCGCCTGGATAAACATAAGCGTTGGCTGCCTTTTCTAAAACACCATAATCGATAGATATATTGGTGCAAAGCTGGTAAGTATTGGCGATAGTTTCCGCCTCTTTATCCGTACCTATTGAATAGGCTGCATTGGCAAAAAGTTGGTTAATTTCCGGAAGATGTTGTTCAAAAGCCGACTGAATGCTTTTTAGGTTCCAGATGAAAATCCCTGCATTCCATAAAAAGTCGCCACTGTCCATAAAGGTTTGCGCCAATTCCAAAGAAGGTTTTTCGGTAAATGTCTTCACCTCATGAATATGCTCCGATACCATCTCTTCCTTGTGCTGGATATAGCCATAGCCCGTATCCGGACGATGAGGCTTGATACCTATACATAATAAAGCATCGTTTTCTTCTGCAAACTCCATCCCATCATTGCAAATATTCAAAAAAGCATCCTCCTGCATGATCAAATGATCGCTTGGTGCAACAATGCATACCGCATCCGTATCAATTTTGTTGATCCTTTGGTTCGCATAAGCGATGCACGGCGCAGTATTTTTCGCAAACGGCTCCGCCACAATCTGGCTTAAATCCATTTCTGGAATATGCTGCCTTACCAGGTCAACATACATTTCATTGGTTACGATGAAAATATTCTCAGCAGGGATGATTTTCCGGAATCGTTCGTAAGTCTGTCGTAGCAACGATTTTCCCGTTCCGAGTATATCAATAAACTGTTTTGGCTTCTTCTTGGTGCTCACCGGCCAGAACCGACTACCGACCCCTCCTGCCATGATCACAGCATACTTGTGCTTTTGATCCATAATGTGTTAAATTCGCGTTAATTTACAGAGAAGCCTATAGTTTAGACCCCTACTATTTAAATCGGTTGCGAATTTAGTTAAATGAGTCGTTTTTGGCTTGTTTTTTAGACCAGTTTTGTTTTAATTTAGCACAAGGCTTAGCGCTTATATTCATGGTAGAATCTGTTGATTTGAAGGGGGCCCTCAAAGAGTTTTTCGGGTTTGATGCATTTAAAGGCAATCAAGAAGTAGTCATCCAATCGGTTATGGAAGGCAAGGATTGTTTTGTCATCATGCCGACTGGGGCAGGGAAATCACTATGTTATCAGTTACCCGCATTAATTCTTGAAGGCACAGCAATTGTAATTTCACCACTTATCGCCCTTATGAAAAATCAGGTCGATTCCATACGTGGCTTTGGAAGTACCGATGCGGTAGCGCATTTTATGAACAGTTCGCTGACCAAGGCGGAGGCTCAAAAAGTACGTGCTGACATCTTAGAAGGAAACACAAAACTGCTTTTTGTCGCTCCAGAAACCTTAAAAAAGGAAGAGACGGTCGACTTTCTGCGTCAAATAAATATCTCTTTTGTAGCGGTCGACGAAGCGCATTGTATCTCCGAATGGGGCCACGATTTCCGTCCGGAGTACCGCAATATCAAAAAGATTGTAAAAGAAATTAGCGACGTGCCAATGATGGCACTTACGGCTACTGCCACTCCAAAGGTTCAAGCGGATATCCAAAAGAACCTGGGAATGAACGATGCCACAGTATTTAAATCGTCATTTAACCGTTCTAACCTCTATTACGAGGTAAGACCGAAGGATAAAAAGGAGCGGGTAATGAAAGACATCGTGTCTTTTATTAAAAACCGCCAAGGCAAATCGGGCATTATCTATTGCCTGAGCCGCAAAAAAGTTGAGGAAATTGCACAAATGCTGGTGGTTAATGGCATCAATGCCCTTCCCTACCATGCCGGTATGGATGCAAAAACACGTGCCTCACATCAGGATAAATTCCTTATGGAAGATGTGGACGTGATTGTCGCTACCATTGCCTTTGGAATGGGAATCGATAAACCAGACGTGCGTTTTGTCATCCATTATGATATTCCAAAATCGCTGGAAGGATACTACCAAGAGACAGGAAGAGCGGGTCGTGATGGCCTCGACGGAGAATGCCTCTTGTTCTATAACCCAGGCGATATTGAAAAATTAGAGAAGTTCATGAAAGACAAACCGGTTTCTGAAAGGGAAATTGGTTCACAGCTTTTGTTTGAAACTTCCTCTTACGCTGAATCTTCGCAATGCCGTCGGAAAATGCTGCTCCATTATTTTGGAGAAAGCTTCAATGAAGACAATTGCAATAAGATGTGCGATAACTGCCGTCATCCAAAAGAAAAATTTGATGTCAGCAAAGAAATGAGCATGGTTATCCAGGCCATTGAATCCCTCGGACCGAAATTCAACCTCAAGCATGTGGTTGATGTATTAAAAGGAAATAAAAGTTCTGAAGTGGCTGATTACGGCAACGATCAAAATGCCTTCTTTGGCAAAGGAGCCGATCAGGAGCCAATCTTCTGGAAAGGGACTGTTCGTTTGGGATTACTCAACGGACTCCTGTATAAAAGCATCGAAAACTACGGTCTCTTAAGCGTTACGGATAAAGGCAAAGACTATGTCGCCAATCCGTTTAAGCTTGAAATGGCTATCGATAACAACTTCGATAAAGTCAACGACGAAGAGTTTGATAATGCTCAAATTGAAAACATCTTCGACGAGACCCTCTTTGGCATGCTCAAAGACCTCTGTAAAAAGGTAGCCAAGCAGAAGAACCTCCCTCCTTACGTGATCTTCCAGGAACCTTCATTGGAAGATATGGCCACCAAATACCCGATTTCCATGGAAGAAATGGAAAACATTGTGGGTGTAGGAAAAAATAAGGTCATTAAATTCGGTAAACCCTTTGTGGAGCTTATCGGACAATACGTGAAAGAGAACGATATTGAACGTCCTTCTGATATTGTTGTACGTTCTGTTCCGAATAAGTCGGGCAAGAAGATCGCAATCATCCAGAACATCGATAAGAAAATTGGTCTTGATGTAATCAGCAAGAACAATGGAATGAGCAATGAGGACCTGATGCGCGAGATCGAGAATATCGTATACAGTGGCACCAAGCTCAACCTCCACTACTATATCAACGACATGCTCGACGAAGAACGTCAGGAAGAAATTTTCGACTATTTCCGCGAAACAGAGATCGACTCAATAGACGCCGCAGTAGATGAATTCGATGGCGAATACAGCTATGAAGAAATGCAGTTGATGCGTATTCAGTTCATCTCAGACATGGCTAATTAGTCCACGGTCCATTGTCCATGGTCCACAGCGGGTTAGTGGTAGACTGAGGATTGAGGAATTAGGAATAAGGACTTAGGAGTAAGGAATTTGGTCGTCAATGCGGCACGACAGCTATAAGCCTAGGTTAGGTACAGCAAACAAGAAATAAGTTAGGGAATTTCCAAACTTCAAAATAAGGAGACTTGAACCCGTCATCCGGAGTGAAGCGCCAGCGGAACCGAGGGGAAAGGGTGGACGCATATAATTGAGGATTAGGATTCTAGTGTATGCCGTTCAAATAGCATATTGTAAACGAAATAGGAATTGGAAAAGATTCTCTCAAAATTTTATTTCTATGCTTGTATGAATTGAGATTCTTCTTATTTTTGCATCCCCTTAAGGGACGATGTCCGATGGTGTAACTGGCAACACGTCTGATTTTGGTTCAGAAGAGTCTAGGTTCGAGCCCTAGTCGGACAACATAAGAAGCCTCACAAAAGTGGGGCTTTTTTTTTTGCTGATAGACCATTGTCCATGGACCATAGCTTTGTTGATTTGCCAAATAGTCCACAGTCGACAGACCACAGTCGACAGATACTCTCGAAAACTCGCAATCTCGCCCTGTCGACAAGTCGCTAAGTCGACCAGTCGACGCTTAGACTTCGACCTTTAACATTTTATTCACATTGCCCGTTTCTAAACGGCGTTTAGCTACCTTTGCAAGGTCTTAAAAATCATTGCCGTGAATAGCGCTTATAAAAACCCCGTCAAGATCTTTTCAGGAACAAATTCTGAATACATTGCTTCGAAAATTGCCGACCACTTCGGACAAGAATTAGGAGAAATCAGCCTTAGCCGTTTTAGCGACGGTGAATTGCATGCCAACTTTATTGAGAGTGTACGTGGCTGTGATGTTTTTTTGGTTCAATCCACTTTTGCTCCTTCAGATAACTTGATGGAACTTTTGCTGATGATTGATGCTGCAAAACGTGCTTCTGCGCATTATATCACGGCTGTAATTCCTTATTATGGATTAGCTCGCCAAGACCGTAAAGACAAGCCACGTGTGGCTATCGGAGCGAAAATGGTTGCCGATATCCTTATGGCCGTTGGCGCGCACCGTGTAATGACCATGGACCTTCACGCAGCACAGATTCAAGGATTTTTTGACATTCCAGTAGATCACTTGGATGCTTCCGTGATCTTCATTCCTTATATCACCAACCTAAAATTAGAGAACCTTACGATCGCTGCCCCAGATATGGGTGGTACACCAAGAGCCCGTTATTTCAGTAATATGCTGAATTGCGACCTTGTTGTATGTAATAAAGAGCGTAAAAAAGCCAATGAAATTGCGGGTATGACCGTTATTGGTGATGTTCAAGGTGCAGACGTAATTATCGTCGATGACTTGGTAGATACAGGGGGTACTTTATGCCTGGCTGCGAAAATGATGAAAGAGCGCGGTGCTCGTTCGGTTCGCGCCTTCTGCACACACCCGGTATTGTCAGGTAAAGCTTACGAAAACATTGAAAACTCAGAATTGGATGAGTTGGTAGTTTGTGATACAATTCCACTCAAAAGAGAGTCAAATAAGATTCGCGTTTTGAGCACTGCCCCACTCTTTGCTGATGCCATTCGCAACGTGGTAGAATACGGATCTATTAGTAATTTATTTAAGATTAGTAATTCTTACCAACCTTCGCTAAATTTGCAGCCCAAAGAAAATTAAAAAATGAAAACAATTCTGCTGAAAGGCCTTGAAAGAGAAGCAGTTGGAACCACTTCTGCAAGAGCAACGCGCGAAGCTGGTATGGTACCTTGCGTACTGTATGGTGGCGAAACGCAATTGAACTTTGCAGTTTACAGCGATGACTTTAAAAACCTTATCTACACTCCGAACACCTATTTGGTGAAAATCGAAGTGGGTGATAAGAGCTATAAAGCAATCGTTCAAGAAGTGCAATTCCATCCGGTGAATGATTCACTCATTCACGTTGACTTCCTCGAAGTTAAGGAGGATAAGCCAGTTGTACTGTCTGTTCCAACTATTGTAAAAGGAAACTCTCCTGGTGTTAGAGCCGGTGGACGTCTTGCCCTAAAATTGAAAAAAGTACGTATCAAAGGTATGTTGACCGACTTGCCAGATGCGATTGAAGTAGATATTAGCAATGTGGAACTTGGTAAATCCATCAAAGTGGAGCATATCAATATTCCTAACATCGAGTTATTGCACGCTCCAAACGTTGCGATCTTGACTGTAGAAGCTACACGTGCTACGCGTCAAGCAGCAAACGATGCGGCAGCTGCTGGAGGAAAATAATCCTTCACATCAATGCATTAAAAAATCCCGGAGCACTGCTTCGGGATTTTTTTTATGTCTTATTCTTGAGTAATTAGTAGAGAATCTTACCTGAACCCATCTCGCTTACTCCGCCGAACCTTTAAGCGCAGGCGGAATAACATTCACAGGTCTCACCCTCTCGGGTCTCAACTTCTCAAGTCTACTCTATTTCATATTATGATACACGTTCTGCACGTCATCATCATCTTCGATACGTTCGATGAGCTTGATTACATCTTCTACCAATTCTTCAGGGACTTCCGTCTCTGAAAGAGCGATACGTTGTAATTCGGAAGAAATTGGTTCAATGCCAAGGGTTTCGAGTCCTTTTGCCATATTACCAAACTCTTCGAATGCGGTATAGATATACCAAACATCCTCGTCTTCATCTTTTTGGATTTCCTCCAAACCGAAATCAATCAGTTCGAGTTCCAGTTCTTCGATATCCTTTCCTTCCGGATTAATCTTAAACACCCCTTTGCGGGTAAAGATAAAATCGAGCGAACCGGTTTTTCCCAATGATCCGCCGAGCTTATTATAATAACTGCGAATATTGGCTACAGTGCGGTTAATATTATCCGTAGCGCATTCTGCAAGGATAGCAACACCACCTGGTCCGTATCCTTCGTATACCACCTCCTCATAACCCGATTCATCTTTTGAGGATGCACGTTTGATGGCCGCTTCAATACGGTCTTTCGGCATATTGATTCCTTTGGCATTTTGCATCGCCACTCGAAGCCTTGGGTTATTTGCCGGGTCAGGACCACCTGACTTTACTGCCAACGCAATCTCTTTTCCCATGCGCGTAAAGCCTTTGGCCATCGCGTCCCAACGTTTCATTTTCCTGCCTTTTCGGAACTCAAATGCTCTTCCCATAATGTGCTAAAAATATTCTCAAAAATGCAGCTAAAACCGCAGAATCGCAATGATTAACATGGATTTCTAATGGGTGAAATTATGAATAGAAAGAGGGCGAGACGAGAGAGGGTGAGACGAG
>JALRIQ010000377.1 GCA_023277325.1 Bacteroidia bacterium
TTGAAAATGCATTTAAGCATGGATTAGGAAAAAAAATTGATGCTGGTTTTATACATGTGCGTGCTGAATTGACGGATGATTGGTTTTTTTTTAGCGTTAGAAACAACGTTTTGGAGTCGAAAGAGGTCTTAGTAGTATCCGATGGGGGGATCGGCAATGAGAACGTGCGCAAACGCCTGAACTTATTGTACCCTCAGAAGTATGAACTAAACCAAACTAACTCCGACGAACAGTACCACGTTCAACTCAAACTTAAGCTTGAATGAAGTTAAACTGCATTATCGTCGATGATGAGCCTCTAGCCCAGGATATCATTGAATCTTATTTGGAATCTGAGCAGGATATTCAACTGCTCAAGAAATGCCAAAATGCCCTGGAAGCGAGGGAAGCACTGAAGAGTCTTCCTGTAGACCTTATTTTTCTGGACATACAGATGCCAGAAATTTCAGGCATTGATTTCCTGCGTTCTCTAGAATCGCCGCCTATGGTCATTTTTACAACTGCACATCCTAATTACGCGGTTGAGGGATTTAATCTTGATGCGGTAGATTATTTAATGAAACCGATTTCTAACGAACGATTTAAAAAAGCCGTGAAAAAAGCCAGAGAACTTTATCTAATGAAACATCAACCTGTTTCTAATGGTTTACTTGTTGAAGAAGAGGATCACTTTTTTGTAAAAGCTGATCAAAAGTTGGTTAAGCTCCGTTATGAAGACATTCATTACGTGGAAGCATTAGCAGACTATGTGAAAATTCACACCGATGAAAAACGTATTATCACCTTACAAACCATGAAGAAAATGGAAGAACGCCTTCCAAGTGATCGCTTCATTCGGGTGCACCGTTCCTTTATCGTGCGTATTGGAAAAATTAAGTCGATAGCCGGCAACAAGATTGAGCTTGGCGATCAGCAGATTCCAATTGGTAAGAATTATAAGAGTGGCCTATACGAATACCTCTACGCGAATAATATTTTAAATTAAGGTTTCCGCCTTCGCTTAGGCTATGGCGGATGATGGTTAAGGTAGAGGTTAAGGGGTATACACCTAATTAACCTTATTCTTAACCTTCACCCTGTCCTCAATCTTATCACTTCCAAGTCTCTCTTAAATTGAGTTACTTTGAGAGCTATGTCAGATGCCCGTCTTATTGCCTTCGAGCGCCTGCTTACCATTATGGACGAATTGCGCGAGCAATGTCCATGGGATAAAAAGCAGACTATGGAATCGCTACGTCATCTCTCCATTGAGGAGGTGTATGAATTGAGCGAAGCAATCCTGCAAAACGATATGCAGGAGATTAAAAAGGAATTGGGCGATGTCTTATTGCACATTGTTTTTTATGCCCGCATAGCTTCGGAAACCAATGATTTTACTATCACAGAGGTAATCAATTCCCTCTGTGAAAAACTCATTGTACGTCATCCTCATATCTATGGCGATGTTCAGGTTAAGGATGAAGAAGAAGTTAAGCAAAACTGGGAACAGATAAAAATGAAAGAAAGCGGTGGAAATAAACGCTTGCTTTCAGGTGTTCCTGCCTCATTGGCCTCTCTCGTGAAAGCCTACCGTATGCAAGAAAAAGCAGCCCAGGTAGGATTCGACTGGCCCAACAAGGAGCAAGTTTGGGATAAAGTAGAGGAGGAGTTAGAGGAATTCAGTCAGGCTAAATCAGCAAAGGATAGGGAAGAAGAGTTCGGTGATTTATTGTTTGCCCTGGTGAATTATGCGCGATTTGAAGGAATCAATCCAGATGACGCTCTCGAGAAAACCAATCTGAAATTTAAGCGTCGTTTTGAGTATATTGAAACAAAAGCACTGGATGCTGGCCTCAATATGAAAGACATGAGTCTCGAAGAAATGGAAGCCTGGTGGGTAGAAGCAAAAAAAGGAGAAAATAAGAAGGCGTGAAATTCGTTAGCTTCATATCTATGCGTAGCATCATTACCCTTATTCTAGTTGGATTTTCATTGTTGAGCAATGCCCAGATCGGTGGGCGTGGCGTTTATAGTTTCTTAAATCTACAAGCATCGCCTCGCTTTGCAGCCTTAGGGGGTGCACCAATTGCCATTGCAGATTCTGATCCCAATATTGGTTTTGCTATCCCTTCTCAACTTTCTAATCAGATGAGCCGGCACCTGGCCATGAATTATGTCAACTATTTTAGCGACATCAATATTGGCCAAGTCAATTATGCGAAGGCGCTCGATTCAAATAGCACCTATTCCATAGGCATGTATTACAGTAATTATGGAAAATTTGATGGTTATGATGCTTTAGGAAATGAAACGGGTACTTTTCGCGCGGCAGACTATTCCTTGCAAGCGGGATATGGAAAACAGCATGGAAATTTCGCTTATGGAGCGAACTTAAAACTCATTTATTCGCAGTTGGAGACATATAAGAGCCTCGGGACAGCTATCGATTTATCCGGATCTTATACCTCTGATAGTGGATTGTTTTCTACCGCGTTACTTATCCGAAATGCCGGCCTTCAATTAACTTCCTATAGCGGAAACCGGGAGAAATTACCGTTTGAAATACAGTGGTCATTTTCCAGAAAGTTAAAGCATGCACCACTTCGACTTATTGCGGTTGTCCATAATCTTCAAACCTGGAGAATAGGGTATATCAATACCAATGATCGCACAAAAAATTTAAGCTTTGACGAGAACCAGGGTGAAGAAAAAGTGGGCTTTGCGAACAATGCATTCCGGCATGTGATTCTCGCCACGGAACTTGTTTTTACTCCAAACTTTATGGTTCGGGTGGCCTATAACCATCAGCGAAGAGCGGAAATGACCTGGGATACGGGTAAGGGGCTCGCCGGATTTTCCTGGGGTGTAGGGATGAAAATTTCTCGCCTGCGCTTCGACTATGCGCTCGCTTCCTACTTCCCGGGAAAGAGCAGTCACCAGTTTTCACTGACGCTGAATATGGCCGAATTTGGGCCGCGGCATTAAAATTTCAAACAGGTTTGCAACCTGCAGCACCAAATCTACATCTAGCAAGTATAGGGATTAATACCTTTTATGACTGAGCAGGAACGACATATAGTGCAAGGCTGTCTTAGAGGAGAAAAATCCTTTCAGAAACAATTATACAACCAGTATTCGCAAAAGATGTACGCCGTTTGTTTACGATACAGTCAAAACCAAGACCAGGCAAAAGACCTCCTTCAGGAAGGCTTTATCCGGGTCTTTCAAAACCTGAACACCTTCAAGGGTGAAGGGTCATTTGAAGGCTGGGTGAGACGAATTATGGTAAATGGCTGTTTGGAATCGTTGCGTAAACCCGAAAACAAGTTCTTTCACGAAGATGTGAATGATGTGGAATCGGAACTGAGCTACGAGCCCAATATGCGGAAACTGGATGTTCAATATGTTCTGCGAAAAATTCAAGAATTAGCACCGGGTTACCGAGCGGTTTTTAACCTTTTTGTCGTAGAGGGTTACCAACATCAGGAAATTGCCGAGATGTTAGGAATCAGTGAAAGTACTTCTAAATCACAGCTCTCCCGCGCAAGAAAGCTACTTCAGGAAATGTTAGCAGGCGAATACTGGAATATCCATGAGCACTAAAGATACATATACGCAATTCGACGCGCTTCTCAGGGAGCAGCTGTCTCAACTTAATCCGGAAGTTCCGGAGGGAGTATGGGAAAATATGGAAGCGGATTTGGATCAGCTCAATGAGAGTCTGCAATTTGATTCTTCCATTCGGGAATCCATGAATCAACTGAATGTGCCGGCTCCTCAAGGGGTATTTGAGGCCATTCAAAGCCAACTTAGTGCAGGCATAGGCAGTGGTTTTTCACTTGCCAGCAAATGGATAATTGGTTCATTAATTACCGGTGCAGTGGTGGTAAGTACTCTTGTACTAATGCCTTCCGATAAAAAGAAGGAATCAGCTCAAAACCCGGTAACTCCATCATCAATTACTGAAACATCACCAACAACGAATAACGACGCTTCGAATCCAGAGGTAGTTGCAGATATACCTGCAATTGTTGCGGAGGATGATCATCTTCAAACTCCGTTAAATGCAGCTTCACTGGGAGGAGAAAACCCTTCTCAGGTGGAAATAATTGCTAAGGCGACTTCGAACAACGATGGTGTTACGGGTACAAATCCTGGCCCAAGAACTCTAGTTACGAAAAACAAAACCTCACAAACACAATCGGGAAATGAACTTCCTGGTCCAATAGAAAGCAAAAAGCTACCGATTTTTGCCTTTGCGCAAAAAGACACCTTGATATGTTGGGGCTTACCCTATAAAACCTACCTCAAGCACGGGGATAACTGTTTCTATGATGTGTATGTGAATGGAACCCAAATAGGGAAATCCGTTCCAGGAAATCAAGGATTTCAATACATAGCAAGTTCAGCTGGTGTTTATCAGGTTGATTGGGTAGTACGTATGGATGATCAGGTTTGGAAAAAATCGCAGCTGGTTTATGTGCAGTCTTTGCCAGAGCTTCGTTTACAAGTGAACGATTTGGGCAATGGTCGTTATGCTTTCATCAATGAAGGCAAGGATAAAACCAACTGGTTCCTCGATGGGAAGCCAAGTAGCTTGGCAGAAGTTCAGCTTTATGACGAGCAACCTACCGATCATAAATTATATGCAGTGGCGGTTAACGCGGCTGGATGTAAGGATTCTGCAAATCTAAGCTTCAGAAACAATGTGATTTTTGAAGTTAAACCGATAAAAATACCCAATACATTTACGCCGAACGGCGACGGTAAAAACGACTACTTCGAAGTAGAAGTTGAAGGCGCTACATCGTTCCATATTTATATTTTTAACAGCGAATCTCAAGTAGTTTTTGAATCCACTGATCCAAAAGCTAAATGGGATGGGTCTAATAAATACAAAGGAAATCACGTTCTTCAGGGAACCTATACCTGCATCGTCAAGTATGCTTTGGCGGGTGGGGAGATGATGCAAGAAATGAAGGTGATTCATTTGCTGAAAGACTAGGTCGGCACTTGGATATTCATTAAGTGAAACCTTCATACTTATGATTGAGTCACGCAGGCACAACTCTGCTGCTCGCAAGATCTGTCATTTACAGTAAATGACGCACGAAATGCAAATTTCTCTATCGATACGACTGCTACATCTTTATTCAAGTTCACCAATAACTCGAGCAATTTCATCGAATCCTGGTGGAGGTGGAGATGGTGATCAATTTACGAAATGTCCTCAGGTAGATCCGGTGAATTGTGCGAATGCCCTTCATAACTATGGCGATAAGAAAGGTTCTTACGATGCGTGTTTGGTTGTGTTGAGTCCGGAAGGCTGTTATGATACAGCTTGTGCAACAGTTTTTAATTACTTCGAAGTCTTCATCAACATTCCGAATGGATTTTCTCCGGATGGAGACGGTGTGAACGATGATTTCAAAGTAGAAGCAAAAAACTTGACCAGCTACAAGAAGAAAATTTTCACACGCTTTCGGAAAAGGTGTTTGAAAGTGGCAGTCCGGATAAATCGTGGAATGGTAAGCTTAACAATATTGGCGCTGATTTGCCAGCTGGAGTTTACTATGTTTTGATAACCTAACAGTTACGAGGAGAGCCCGAAAAAACCGATAATGGTACACTTACGCTGATTCGGTAATTATTTTCTCATGATAAGCAAAAAAGTCACCCTGAAATGGGGTCGCTTTTTGCATTTAAAAGCCGCATAAATGCTGAGAAAATCACTGCTTTTTAAATAGAAAAAAAAATTTGCAACCTTTTTTGATATTTTTGCTTCTTATGGGGAGGAGAAACTTTGTTTTCTCTCAAAAACCTCATTTAAAAAGTCATGATGAAAAATTACCTATCAAAGTTGAAATTAGTATCACTCCTAGGGGTGATGGTAGCTTCAGTATGGTGGAATGCCGCTTCGGCCCAGAACTGTACCATTACTGGTCCAGCAGAAGGTTGCGAAGGGACGCCTATTGGGTTCAGCGTGAATGCGCAACCCGGTGAAACGGTAAGCTGGACAACCACTTCTGGTCAATCGGCCACAGGGGGTTCTGCGCAGTTTACGTTTGGTACGCCAGGTACTGTTACCATTACCGTAACCATTACCACGCCAGGTGGATCAAGCTGTACGCAAGATTTGGTGTTTACAGTAAACGCTAAACCAACAGCAGGATTCACTTTATTATCCGCTCCATTCCAATGTTATTCTGGAAACAACTTTGTTTTCAGCGATAACTCTACACCAGGTGCTGGGCGCTCGCTCACCACTGTAGAGTTCCTATTTGGAGATGGTGGTCAAGACTTTACAACAGGTCCTGGTGGTAATTATACCCATGCCTATCCATCGGCTGCGGGTGGTTATTACACTCCTTTTATTCGTGTATTCAACGATAAAGGATGTGTGGATGACTTCCAAGATCCTAATGCGGTATATGTTACCGCTGATATTGGTGCTGATTTCTCTACAAACGCCACATTGTCCTGCGGAACTACCACAGTTCCGATTAACAACAATTCAACGGTTCCTTATAACCGAGTAAAGAAGTTTTTTTGGGATTTTGGTGATGGAGAAACCTATACTTCAGGAAATAATCCATCTATTGACTCATGCTATTGGTCACCAACACATATCTATGATCAACATGGATGTTTTGATGTTACCTTGATTATTCAAGATGACTCAAATTGCTGGGATACTATGATTAAGCCAGGGTTTGCGTGTAACGTGAATCCAAACTTGGTTATTGATGAGTCAAATGGAAAAGATGCACAATGCCAGGTAGGTAATGACTTTACCTTTACTCACAATATTGACCCGCTGTCATGGCCAGTAAATTTCCTTTGGGTATTCGATGACCCAGATTCTGGTCCTTTGAACTTCAATAACAGAAATTTCAAAGGGGCCCAACATTCATTTACCAAGCCTGACGTTTATACGGTTACCATACAGGGTACCATTGCAGGTTGTCCGTTTTTCTCATCGATTGATGTGTTAACAAAAGGACCTGCTGCCTCTATTGATAGTAAGGGCGTTCCTGATATTATTGCCGACTCATTACGTCACCAGTGTCAGATTAAAGACACTGTATACTTTAAGAATAACTCTGCATTTGCCTTTAATGATATCTTCATCTTGGACGATCTTACTGGAGGAACTGCGTTGAAAGAAAATAACATGGTTTTGGTGAAAGCCACACGTTCAGTGAGAGCCAAAGAAGATGTACTTGATATTTATATCTGGGGTACAGATACCATGGCTGTAGTTGAAAAACCACTTGTTGACCCAGCACATAACGCACTCATCATGCACGACTTAGTTATGTTCGACAACTTCTTTGGAGCTTGGGGCGACGAGAGACGGGATGACCACATCAGAACTGTTTGGGATTTTGGTGATCAGTTTGCACCACAGTGTACCACCTGGACGAAATACATGCAAAATGTATGGGATGCCAATGGAGAGTGGATGAACTGTAACTTCTCAAGAGACCCAAAACCTAAGCACTGGTATACGCCAGGAAAAGAAGGATGTTTCACAGTACGTTTGGTATTGTTGGATACAACCTACCAAGTGGCAGGTCAAGGCTACCAATATTATGATGTATATGGGTACAATGCGGATTCAAGCAAGTACCTCTATTTTGAATCCATCATTGATACCGTTTTATACAATGATTTCTTAAGAGCAGATCTTCCAGATCCGACAAGAGTGCGTTATATCCCAGGTGGAGTATTTAATGATACAGCCCGTTTCGATGCCTTCATGACGCTCGATTCGCTGTTTGATTATCCTGCACGAATTGTGAATGGAGATACAGTATGGATCTATAACCCTTACTGTGCTGCCGAGAAAGTAGATTACCAAAGAGATATTGACCCAACTAAAAAGTTCTTTGATGGCTGGGATACCACTTTTACAAAATGGTATATCAATCCAAACCACCAAAACTTCAATGACTGTGAAGCTACGTCAACAGTACTTCTAGCCTTGGAGCCACCAAATGCGGCTGGGATGAAAGTGAAACCTGCGAAGTCAGTATTCTGTCTGGGTTCCAACCCAACCTACGGAGTGAAGTTTGATTGGTCTGAAACA
>JALRIQ010000378.1 GCA_023277325.1 Bacteroidia bacterium
ACAAAAGAGTTTATCAGCATTTTGAAGAACTTGAACGTTGCTGGAACAAAGACTTTGATGGTGGTTTCAGACAATAAAGCGAATGTTTATTTGTCGGGAAGAAACCTTCCAAAAACCGGTATCATGGTGGCCAACGAATTAAACACCTATCAGATTTTGAACGCCCGTAACTTGGTGTTGTCTGAGAATTCAGTAAAAATTATTCAGGACATTTTAAGCAAATAAGATGAGCGTGTTAAAGAAGCCCCTGATTACAGAGAAACAATCAGCCAGTTCCGATAAACTTGGAAGATTTGGATTTGTAGTTGACAGAGATGCAACGAAAGAACAAATCAAGGCGGAGATCGAGAAAGTATACAGTGTAGAAGTTGCCTCTATCAATACCATGGTAATGGCGCCAAAAGCTAAACAGAAGTACACCAAAGCTTCTGGGTTCACTAGTGGACGTACTGCGATCTATAAGAAAGCAATTGTGACATTGAAGAACGGACAGAAGATCGATTTCTTCGAAAATATTTAAGAGATGGCAGTAAAGAGATTAAGACCAATGACCCCGGGTACTCGTTTTAAGGTAGCGAATACCTTTAGCGAAATCACGGCATCAACTCCTGAAAGAAGCCTTCTTGCCCCAATGAAGAAAAGTGGTGGTAGGAACAATACAGGTAAGATGACCATGAGATACATGGGTGGAGGCCACAAGAAGAAATACCGTATGATTGATTTCAAACGGAATAAGCATCAAGTACCTGCTACTGTCAAAGCAATTGAATACGATCCGAATCGTACTGCATTTATCGCATTATTGTTTTATGCAGATGGTGAGAAGAGATATATCCTTGCACCTAAAGGATTAGAAGTTGGTATGACTGTACTATCTGGTTCAGGAGTTGTTCCTGAGGTAGGTAACGCAATGCCACTTTCTGAAATCCCATTGGGTTCTGAAATCCACAATGTGGAATTGAACCCAGGACAAGGAGCAAAAATCTGCCGTAGCGCAGGTAGCTCAGCAGAATTGTTAAACCGTGACGGACGTTTTGCAGTTATCAAAATGCCTTCAGGTGAAACTCGTATGATTCTAGCCACTTGTATGGCTACTATGGGACAGCTTTCTAACTCTGAGCATAACTTGGAGATTTCTGGAAAAGCTGGTCGCAAACGTTGGCTCGGAAGAAGACCTCGTAACCGAGGTGTATCTATGAACCCTGTCGATCACCCAATGGGTGGTGGAGAAGGTCGTTCTTCTGGAGGTCATCCAAGATCACGTACAGGTAAATTGGCGAAAGGCGCTAAAACCCGTGATAAGAAAAAAGCATCGAATAAATATATCCTGGTAAGAAGGAAAAAATAAGGTATGGCAAGATCATTAAAAAAAGGCCCATTTATCGACATCAAACTTGAAAAGAAGGTGTCTGTGGTGAACGAATCAGGCAAAAAATCGGTGATTAAAACTTGGAGCAGACGTTCCATGATTTCTCCTGATTTTGTAGGACATACATTTGCTGTGCATAACGGTAATAAGTTTATTCCTGTTTTCGTAACGGAAAACATGGTGGGTCACAAGTTGGGCGAATTCGCTCCTACAAGAACGTTTAAAACTCACCCAACTAAGTAATAAGATAAGAAATGGAAGCAGTAGCTAAACTGAATAATTGCCCATTGTCGCCGCGTAAAATGCGTTTGGTGGCCGATCAAATCAGAGGCAAGAGGGTGGATGTAGCCATGAGTATGCTCAAATTTAGCCAGAAGCAAATGTATGCTGGTTATGTTGAGAAGCTCCTTCGTTCTGCCATTGGTTAATAGTTTTATTTTACAACCAGGAGTTTCCTGATGTAATAGCTC
>JALRIQ010000379.1 GCA_023277325.1 Bacteroidia bacterium
CTGAACACGAACTACATCCTCATCTTGTTTGTAGCTGCCGGTACCACCTTGGTTCCAGTTTTTATTAATAATGAAGGTCCATTCTGTTTCACCAGGAATAGTGAAGATGGCATAAGTACCTGCTGGTACTTTGGTTCCTCCAATGGACACTTCTTTGTTGAAGCTAATTTTGGTAGCCATATTCGCTCCAGTTCTCCAAAGCTCATTATACGGAACTAGTGATCCGAAAATTTCACGTCCTTTTGCACCCGGAGCGCTGTATTCCACCTTTACTTCGGTTAGTCCAACCATCTGAGAAACAGAAGCTGCCGGACTAGGAGCTGGTAATTCGAGTTGTGCCTCCGCTGAACTTACTCCAGCCATGGCGATAAATGCAATTAGTAGTTTTTTCATTGTATCAACAATTAAGTGCCGCAAGATTGAAAATCTTTTTGACACCTTCAAGCTCTATCGTCAGAATAAGACCAAAAGAATGCGAACAAGGATATAAATAGCGAAAGCCACTTTAAGGAATACCCCACTTAGGAAGCCCAGAAAGGCAAAAAAAGCAGGTCTCATTGCTTCATTTACCGATTTTCCACCAATTACTTCACCTATAAGGGCGCCAAGAAAAGGACCGAATAGAATTCCTACAGGACCCATAAAAAGGCCAACAATGACTCCTATATTCGCCCCATTCACGGCATAACGAGAGCCCTTTCCATACTTAACAAGGAATCCCGGTAAAAGGTAGTCGCCAAGAGTAATGGCAATCATTGCTATCCCTGAAAGCCATAGGAAAACATCTGTAAACGTATACTGAGTACCAAAATGAAGCACCAAAACCCCTGCATAGGCAATGGGTGGTCCCGGTAAAACGGGTAAAAAGCCTCCTGCCAGGCCCGTGAGGACAAGCAGAATAGCAAAAATAATAAGCAAGGTTTCCATTTAGAACCAACCTGCGTTCGCAAAGCGGAACGGCCAAGGAATAGCTATGAAAATCACGATCAGCGTGATAGTAAACCAAACCAATCTCTTTTGAAAAGCAGCTGCATCTGTGCTGGCTTTTTTGGCTTTGGCATTCCCTATAGTCGCCACCAATACGGCGATAAGCATCATGATTGGATGTTCAACTGCATAAAAACGGGCAACCGAATCGCTCATCATAGAAGCGCCCATCTCTTTGAGCATTTTGTACCAGGGTGACTGAAAATAGATAGCCAATCCCAATAAAAACTGAAGGTGAATCGATGCTACGGCAAGTGTTCCAGCCATTTTTGCATCAGCAAACTTCTTCCCTGATTTTTTTCCTGTCACGGATTGATAAATGGCATAGATGAGTGCAACAAGCACCAGCCAACGTAGCCCTGAATGGGCATGCAATAAACCTTGATACATCGCTTTAATTTTGGCCAAATATAGCTAATCCTATTTAGCCAGCCCAAGCGATTAGTGGGAACGAATAATATCTTCGATTTGTGATTTGGGTAATACTCCCGATTGGCGCCATACCTGGTTCCCGCTGTTAAACAGGATCATGGTTGGAACGCCTTGAACCTGATAAGCACTCGCCAATTGCGGGTTACGGTCTACATCAATTTTTACGATTTTAACCTCCTCACCCAGCGACTCTTTTACCTGGTGAAGAATAGGTCCGAGCGTTTTGCAGGGTCCACACCACTCTGCTGAAAAGTCAACCAAAACCTTGGGATGCGATTCAATGATTTCTTTAAAATTTGCCATACTCTCCTTGTATCAAATCCAATTCCTTTCGGAGATTTCTGCCATTCAGGCTTAAGCCCTGCCAAAATGTTCTTCCAAAAAACGGTAGCGGTAGTCGAAGATTCCTTCGAGCTGTTTCCGCACAAATAGCCAGTGAGCAATTTTTCCAAGAAAGCCCAGGGGAAGTTTATAATGCACCAAATCAATCATTTCCACACCTCCCTCAACTTCTTTAAAGTGATGTTGATGGTGCCACAACACATAAGGGCCAAAACGCTGTTCATCTATAAAGTGCTTTCCTTCTGCTACATGGGTGATTTCAGTCATCCAAAAAAGAGGAATACCCAATAGCGGACGTACTTTGTAGGTAATGACCTGTCCGGCATACATATGATCAGCCAATTCAGAGGTGATTTCAAACCCCAGGTAATCTGGCGTGATGGTTTGCAGGTTTTTAGGCGTGGAGAAAAAATCCCAAGCCTCTTGCAGACTTATTGGTAAAACTTGTTTCGCTTTTAATGTATAGACACCCATAGTACTAGGCTAGACAATTGATGAAGAAAATAGTTCGTGTTCGCCTTGGCTTAATTATTGATTTAGGATGTGACGATTATCCCCTAAATTTGACCGTATGATAAGGAATTTACTCGCATTTACACTTTTATTATCAGCGCTTTACAGTGGAGCGCAAGCCAAAACAACCTATGAAATCCGTATTAAACTAAAAGGGTATACGGGGCAGAAACTATTTCTTGGAAACTATTTTGGAGATAAAGAGTACCTCAAAGACTCAACTACCATCGACAAAAAAGGCTGGTTTGTATTCAAAGGCACAGAACCTCTTCCCTGCGGTATTTACAGTGCCATTAATGAAGAGCGCAATACGCGTATCCTGGAGTTTATCGTGAACTCAGAAGACCAAACCTTTGTAATGGAAACCAATTATGATAATCCCATTGCAGATTTGAAGGTGACGGATTCGGAAGACAATATTCTTTTTTCAGATTACCAAAA
>JALRIQ010000380.1 GCA_023277325.1 Bacteroidia bacterium
GCTCATAAACTCCTTCAATCAAATCAACATTTTCGCGCAATTCGGCTGCGAATTTTTCACCTACTTTTTTGTCCAGAATTTCATCCTCCAAGCTTTCCAGGCTCATGATATCATCAGCCTTAGAGGTCTTGCTTGGTGTAAATAAGTTCAGTGACTTTTGGAAAAGGTTATATACTCCTTTGAAGGTTTGTCCTTGAGAAATCGGCCAACTTAAAGGGCGCACATGGATATTCAGTTTTTCTTCGAGCTCATCCAATAAATCGAAAGGGTCTTTTCCTTCGCGGTCGAGCTTATTGATGAAGATGATTACCGGTGTATTCCGCATGCGGCAAACTTCCATCAAACGTTCGGTTTGCTCCTCTACCCCTTTTACGCAATCGATAACCAGAATAACACTATCGACCGCAGAAAGCGTGCGGTAGGTATCCTCAGCAAAGTCCTTGTGACCAGGCGTATCGAGGATATTCACCATGATGTCTTTGTATTCAAACCCCATCACAGAAGTGGCTACCGAGATACCCCTCTGCTTTTCAATCTCCATAAAGTCGGAGGTTGCCGATTTTTTAATCTTGTTAGACTTTACCGCCCCCGCAGTTTGAATCGCTCCACCAAAAAGTAGGAACTTTTCCGTCAAGGTTGTTTTCCCCGCATCCGGGTGGGAAATGATGGCGAAGGTGCGCCGCTTGTTTATTTCAGAAGTATACTTGCCCATGAGCGGGCGCGAAGATAAAGAAAAGGGAGGAAGGAAGTAGGGAAGTAGGGTAGTAGGGAAGTAAGGAAGAAAGGAGGAAGGGAAGTAGGGAGGAAGGGAAGTAGGGAGGAAGTAGGGGGGAAGGGAAGTAAGGAAGTAAGAGGTAGGGAGGAAGGGAAGTAAGGAAGAAAGGAGGAAGGAAGAGTGATGAGAAGAGTGATACTAGTGATTAACAATTTTTATATAAAATAACATAATCTTGACAATCATATAGATGTCTTCACAAAACATCTTCGGAAATTTGTGAGATGACCCACAATTTTGAGAAGCTACGTATCTATCAACACTCTTTAGCACTTGCCAAAAAGACATTTAGCAATTTCAAAAACATTCAGTGTTTTGCGCTTCGTGATCAGATTTTGAAATCAGCAATTTCTATCCCAAGCAATATTGCTGAAGGGTCACAACGAAACTCCGAAAAGGAATTCCTTAAGTTTCTTTATTACAGCAAAGGTTCAGCTTCTGAGCTATATACCCAGTTAAAGATTGTAGAAGAGGAAAAGGTGGTAGATCAGGTTGTCTTAAAAGAGCTTATTGATGATAGCCAGGTGGCAATGAAACAAATTCAGGCCTTCCTAAACCATCTGAATAATAAATAGAGATTACCCTATCATACTGCTTTCAACAAGCAATTTCTTATACTCAACAACTTCTTCTGTTCCCCGCATCAGGCAGTCTCACCTACCCCCTTACTTCCTTACTTCCCTACCTTAGTAGTTATTCAACATCATTGGCATCACCAGCATGAGGATGTCTTCTCCTTCTTCATTTTCTTGAGGAAGAATCACCCCTGCTCTGTTTGGTGTGCTAAGTTCGAACTTCATATTTTCCGTGGTCATGCCATTGAGCATATCCATCAAGAAACGTGAGTTGAAACCGATTTCGATGTCTTCACCGGTATAATCGCATGGAAGTTTTTCCAAACCTTCATTGCTCATGTCGAAGTCTTCAGCTGAGATGGTGAGCTCGCTTCCGGCAATTTTCAGACGAATTTGGTGCGTCGTTTTATTGGCAACGATGGCAATACGCTTCACCGCATTGAAGAATTCAGAACGAGGAATGTTTAAGGTATTTGGGTTCTCCTTAGGAATAACCGCGTTATAGTCTGGGTAGCGCTCATCGATAAAGCGACATACCAAGGTAGTATCGGCAAAACCAAAGAAGGCATTGGCATTATTGAAATCTACTTTTACCTCAGATTCGCTATCTGGCAAAGAAGATTTGAGCAAGTTGGCTGCTTTTTTAGGCAAGATGAAATTATGCTCAACACCCGGCTTCACGTCAGTTCTGCGGTAGCGTACCAAGCGGTTTGCATCGGTGGCTACAAAAGAGATATCATCGTTTTTAAGTTCTACGAAAATCCCGGTTAGGTTCAAACGAAGCTCGTCGTTACCTGTAGCAAAAACTGTCTTAGAAATAGCATTCAAAAGCACTTCTGCTTTGATACTGAAAGATTTCTCAGATTCTACTTCAGGAATTTTTGGGAAATCAGCACCCGGTTGTCCGGCCAATTTATACCGTCCTGTACCGCTATGAATTTCAATTGAATTGCTGCTCGAATCGATACTGAACGTTACCGGCTGATCTGGCAATGTTCTCAAGATATCCATGCAAAGTTTTGAAGGAACAGCGATGGTAACATCTTCATCTGCCTCAACTTTAATCGAGGTTGTCATCGATGTTTCCAAATCGGTTGCAGATACAACCAATTCGCCCCCTTTGATATCAAAAAGGAAGGTTTCGAGGATAGGTATAACGGGTTTTGAAACCACTACACCAGCAACGGTTTGAAGGTGGTGCAAAAGGGTAGACGTAGAAACTATAAATTTCATAGGGTTTATTCTATACAGTGACCAAAATTAGGCACTCGTCACCTGCGTTACAAGTTAATTTATGCACAGTCAATGAGGGTGAGGAAAAGGATGAGGTTGAGGTTGAGAAATCGAGGTTGAGAGATTACGTTCCGATAGCTATCGGAAGCGAGATTACAAGGTTGCGAATGGGTTAATACATACATGGCCTTTTAATTCAATCATCAATCGCGACCATCTGGTTCGCGTTCCAAATGTTGGTCGGAAATGATGTGTTGTTTGATGGTAGAATCGGCCATGACGGGTGTTGGGGCAACGCCTAAATCTGGTGAGCCGGCATTTATCCATGCGGTATACCACAAGGAACCCACAAAATGGATAGCACGGCGCATTCTGCGTTCCACCATCCCTTCCAATAATTCATGGTAGGCTCTGGAATATTCCTCAGAATAGACCTTCATCAAGGCATTCCCCTTTTCTTCAAAGGCGTATTTTTTCTTCTCGGGAAATTCCTGATTCAGCTTTCGCTCCAATTCCAAAACGGAATCACGCGCCGCAAAACTTTCCTCAAAAACTTCCCAAATGGCGGAATTGACATGTTCGATATACACCGCCTTGCCGACGTAAAAATCATAGTCGCCCGCATACAGTTCAGGAAGTCGAGATTCCCAAAAACCATGGATCCCTTTTTGGTTGGTGAGCTGTCCGTTATAGTTCAAGCTGCTATGAAGCGGGACACAGAGGTCGGCGGCATAATGGCCAATTTCGGCACTTTGTTTTAAAATGGCATCCTGGTCTTTTTGGGCAAAAGCCTCTTGCAAACGCCACATCATTCGCTCCAAATGCCAGGGACCAATTCCATAAGCCTTCAAGGTGTCTTCCGAATATTTCTCTACAGCATCCTTCCAAAAATGAGGAATGGTGTCTATGGGTGCGG
>JALRIQ010000381.1 GCA_023277325.1 Bacteroidia bacterium
TGAGAGGGTGAGACGTAAGAGGGTGAGACTTGAGAGGGTGAGACAAAATCATTTTACGGAATCACTCTAACCCAAAACCTCTAACCCAGCGCCTTTTAACGTCTCAATTTCCTTGTTCCAATCCAGAATCTTCTTGCGCAGGGCGATAACTCGGTCCAAATCCTGATATTCTTGAGCCTTATTCAGTCTTTCCTTACTTCGATTAAGTTTTAAATCGAAGGCTTCGAGCAGCTCCGAAAGTTCTTCCGACAAGCTGCCAAATTGATAATTCGTTGCATTCATAGCAGCAAGTTATTGTCCACCTACGCCATAACGTGACGTAGGGGAAATTTCTTTTATGCCATTGGTCTATAAACCCTGTTTCTTTAAAAATGAAGAAGTGCTAATGTTTTATATTTCCCTCGTGACTCGCGGATTATTTCTTGTTCTCGTCAGTTTTAATGCGTGTTATGGAATAGCACAAATTGCATTTCTGAGCAAGAAACAAATGCTGGAGGATCTTCAATTTCTAAAATCAAATATTGAAAAATACCATCCCGGATTAGGGCGTTTTAGGGATACGGATTTTCATTCGTGCTACGACAGCCTGATTCAAGTTCTTCCATATTCGCTGCCATGTAATGACTTTGCTCCAAGCCATGGAGCTTTTCGAGTGATGTAGATTTTCGGCAAGGCCCTATATAAACATCAAATATGTTGAACCCGTTTCATGGATTGCGCGTATACCTTCCAAATGCAAACCATGAAAAAACAATTCATTTTACTTTTTATCTGCTTCGCATTGGGCATATCCCATTCGGATACGCTTCATGCACAAAAAGCAGAGCCGGTTTACAGCTTCGCCCTAGTTAAAAACCGCTATCCTGGTATTACGAGCAAGCCGCAGCCCGGAAAAAGGTAAACGCTCAGGATCCTCAAAACGGCAAAGCCTGGTGCAATATTTCCGTCAACCAGAGACAGAAGTGGTATATAAGGACATCGTCAAGGTGGATAAGGTATACCAACAGGTTGCCAGCGCAAGTACTTCACCGAATCTTGTGCATGATACCGTTTACCAACCCATCTCTATCACCCAAAAAGAAAAAAGCAAGCGACCAATTAAAACGACTCCAATTCAATTAAGTCCGGCCAAAGCCAATGTACATGTTGAAGGTCTTGAAAACTTTGAATCGACCATCAACCGCAAGAAAAAAAATAGCTATGAGCAAGACACCTTAGTAGCCAAGATTGGCTTTGTGACTTTGTAAATTACTTGATGCGAAACCTGTCTATTGATGCACATTCGCCTCGACCAGACGAACAATCTGAACGGCGAGTCTATCCAGGTCATCTTCCTCGCCGGATAGCTCTTGCTGGAAATAGGGCATATTGTTCTTTAGAAGAATGACATGGCACTTGACCTTTCCACGCTTAACTGAATATTTCACCTTAACAGAATGCGCAACACTTGTTTGTCGCGATACATAGCCGATCTTGGCATCTTCCCCTCGGGCACGAATCTCCAAAGCCCGATTGAGTCTCTCCTGTAATTTTAAGTCATCGCCAAAGGTTTGGGTATTCTCTGCACTCTGGCAAAACAAGAGAGGCTTGTCTTCCGCAATTTTTATCGCATTTCGTATGCTGTCATTCACAATGCCTATGCGTAGGTTGGAGGTTCCAAAGGGTTGGGCATCCTGATTTTTACCCAGGCTTTCCATCACCCGCTGCAATTCACGCTCACTTTCCAAAAACCACTTGGTGACATTCACAAACTCGCGGTCGTCGAGCACATCCGGGTTGTTTTTTAAGGTTTTCAGCAGACAATAGGTTAAGAGGCCTTGTCCGTATTGAGGCAGCTCATACGCCGCTTGATTTGGTGCAGAAGCAGCCATAATCAATAAGCCCGCCTTCTCTCTCAAGTCTTCCATCTGACGAATCCGGTTGGTGCGGTCTTCGTTGTACGACATCATCGTAAACAGCTCCTTACTGGCTTGTCCGCTATGGCAGGCGTCAAAAATCAAAATCATCTTATTGGCCTTCATCTTGTGCGGGCCTTCCGGACTTAACCAACTCTGCAAATCGGTGGTACTGATTCCAACAGGGTTTTCCTTGGTGGCTTCAGCGGTGAGTAAGGTGAATTTTTGATCGACCAATCCTTTCATCATACCATGACCTGCAAAGAAGATTAGGACCACATCCTCAGGACGTGCGCGTTCACCTATGTCTGCAAATGCTCTGCGAATATTATCGCGTTCCGGTGTGGCATAACCATTTCCTCCACGTACTCCACTGTTGATATGGTACATGAAAATATGTTCCGGACCGAGAAACTCCCCTGCGGTCATTTCAATCACATTGCCCAATGCCTTCGCATCGGTAACAGGATAATTGAGCTTTAAACTTGGATCCTTGTACTCGTTTATCCCAATCATCACGGCATAGACATTAGGAATCGTTTTCGAACCCGGACTAGCCTGACCCGGGAGCTCGATCACTCCCCTGGATTTTAAGTCTTTACCTCCGGTACTTGTCACTGCCACAACTTCTATCTCGTTGGGGTCATTTGCTGAAAGTAAAGGCTGCAACTCTTGTCCCGGAAGATCCAACATGAGTTGACCATCAACAGTTTTCAGGCTGCTTTTAGGAATAGTCTTCGTAAGTCGGTGGTTCACATAAACCTCTACCTCCTGCACCTCCGCACCGCGTTGGTTAATCTGGAACTGGATATTTCCTTGTTGTATGGAGTTGGGCTTTACCTCGGGCAAGGTTCCGCATAAGTTTAGATCGGACAATTTCGGAAAATCAATTTCTTGGCGGTAAAACTGCTTTTGAGCCAAGCCAGGGACAAATAAAGCATCCTTGAGTCGGTCGAGCTGAATGGTTTCCAGACCACAAGAAACATATAATGTATTGCGGGCCCCCGTGCTTCCATCATAACGAAAATCGCTATCATACAAAAGCCAATCATCGCCTTGAAGTTGCAGGCGTGAATACATTTGTTTGCCGGTATTAAAATCCCAAAGCACCGCCTGATGCCCTCTGCCAACAGATAGGAGGTGCACTCCATCAGGTGAAAAACTCACTTTTCTCAAGGGGGCAAAATGTCCTTCTAAAGCAAATTTCTCTTTCCCCGATACTGTTTCATAAACGTGCACTAATTGATCCCCTCCTGC
>JALRIQ010000382.1 GCA_023277325.1 Bacteroidia bacterium
ATTCACATGTACCTCAAAACCACCAACTTGACGCTCATCTTTTACCACTGTTCCACTCACACGTAGTGAACTTTCAATTCCTAAGCGACGGGCATTTTCAAAGAGATTCTCCCCTACTTTATTTAGGTCAACAATACATTGACTCATCCCAGTTCCATCACGTAAGATCATGAAAACCAAACCTTTACTATCTCTTCGGTTGGCAACCCAACCCTGTAAGGTGACTTCCTTCCCTTCAAATTGGCTTAAATCTTTAATATACATGTGTTATATTGTCTTCAGTCTAAAATTCTTGGCAAAAATAGACTTATTTTTGGAGCATTTAAGAGGCCTTGAGGCATGCTGAAACAGAATCTTAGTCAGAAATTATTACAGAAACTGTCACCACAGCAGATTCAGTTTATCAAACTGCTGCAGCTGACAACCCAGGATCTTGAGCAAAGAGTAGAGCAAGAGCTGATTGATAACCCTGCGTTAGAAACAGGAAAAGACGATGAACCGGAGTTTGGAAATGAGGAAGTAGATACAAAAGATGAAGCAGAGGATTTAGACGATAACTACGATTCGGACGACCAGTATGACATTTCTGAATATACAGATGGTGCCGACGACTCGGATGGATTCCACTTGTATGAGGATGGAGGCGAAGACGACAAAAAAGAAATGCCTATACCGATGGCTTCTACCTTTTTTGAAAATCTTCTTGAACAAATCAATGCCATCGTAAAAGACGACCACGAAAAGGCGCTTGCCGAACAATTGGTTGGAAGCATTGATGAGGACGGATACTTGCGCAGACCATTGGCAGCCATTGTTAATGACCTTGCTTTTTCTCAAAACATAAGTACCACAACCGAAGAATTGGAAAAGGTGCTTGAAAAAATCCATCGCCTCGACCCTCCAGGAATTGGCGCACGTGATCTTCAAGAGTGCTTATTGCTGCAGCTTAAGCGCAAAGACAAGGAGGTTCATCCGGAAGTAGAGTTGGCCATGCGTCTACTGCGTGATTACATGGACGACTTCACCAAAAAGCACTATGAAAAGTTGATGCGCTCACTCAAGGTTTCTGAAGAAGAACTCAGAGAAGCCATCCAACTAATTACCAAACTGAATCCAAAACCAGGGGAGACCTCTACCTCCATGAAGGGACAATACATTGTTCCTGATTTCATCCTGGTAGAAACGGACAACGATTTAGAAGTTCACCTAAATTCCAGGAACGCGCCTGAGCTAAAAATCAGCCGTTCTTATATGGATACTTTGAAGACGTATGAAAAGTCGGATAAGCAGAACAAAGACCTGAAAGAAACCGTTCAGTTCATTAAGCAAAAGCTGGATGGTGCGAAATGGTTTATTGATTCGATCAAACAAAGGCAAAATACTTTGCTGACTACCATGCGGGCCATCCTAAAATACCAAAGGGAATTTTTTGATGATGGTGACGAAACCAAGCTAAAGCCAATGATTCTGAAAGACATCGCAGATGAAGTTGGACTCGACGTTTCAACCATTAGCCGTGTGGCCAATAGCAAGTATGTTCAAACGGACTTTGGAATTATCCCGCTGAAATTCTTCTTCTCTGAGGGAATCACTACCGCTGATGGAGAAGAAGTATCCAATAAAGAAGTGAAGAAAATTCTGAAGGATGCCATCGAGGCCGAAGATAAATCAAAGCCACTGCCAGATGAGCGTCTCATGGAAATTCTCAAAGACAAAGGCTATAATATTGCACGTAGAACTGTTGCCAAATATCGTGAACAGCTAAATATTCCGGTTGCCCGACTTCGTAAACAACTTTAATTTGAAGCAGTTCGCCCTCTTCTTAAGTTTTCTGTTTCACCCGCTATTGCTCGTAACAATTGGGGCATTTTTTATTTTGGAATTCGACAGCATTTACCAAGTTGCCCTTGATATAAAAAATGTGCTGATGTTCCTGCTTATCATCTTTATAGGAACATTCATCTTTCCCCTGAATGCAATTTTTCTGCTTCAGAAACTGATGCGAACTGATATTTCGGTGTACATGCAGGAAAAAGAAGACCGAAGAATTCCATTGCTGATTGCAGCCATTTGCGTGCTCCTCACCTTCTACCTTTTCACCTATAAAATTGGTTACCGAGCACCCCACCTCATTCGTGGATACCTGCTTGGCACAGCCTGTTCTATTATCCTTGCAGCGGTTGTGAATCTGCGTTACAAAATTAGTCTTCATGCCATTGGTATGGGAGGTGTGATTGGCCTTTTGGTGCAGCTGCAAGAGAGTGCCTTTTTTGATTTACGCTGGATTTTATCCCTTTGGTTTGTATTAAGCGGCCTGGTACTTTGGTCACGTTTGTACCTCGAGTCGCACCGATTAAGTGAGATTTATACCGGATTTCTAACCGGATTTTTAATGATATACCTGATAGTACAATTATGAGTTTTGAATGCATCGCCTACTCCGTAGAAAACGGAATCGCTACCATTATGTTGAATCGTCCAGACGTATTTAACGCCTTTAATGATACCCAAAGTTACGAGCTCCAAGACGCGCTCAAACAAGCAAAACGCGACGAAGCTGTTCGCTGCGTAGTACTCACAGGTGCAGGTAAAGCATTCTGCTCTGGTCAAGATTTAAAAGCAATTGCTCAGACTGAAAACCGCTCTTTGAGTGAATCCCTTTATAAGCGCTATAAC